>JAYPSX010000139.1:0-747 GCA_038133315.1 Hyphomicrobiales bacterium | reverse complement strand
GCTATCACTGTTCTGAAAAAGTTTCCATGATAACTGTTTTTTAATTCTATTATCTTCGGTCAGAAAGCTAATATATTCTAATTGCTCGTCTGATACTGTTCTCATATTTTCTGGGAGCGTTATATCTATAATTTTTTTCAGAACTAAATCTACATCATCTGATGCAGTAACATATATTGTATTTTTTTTATCGAGTAGTTTGGGGTTTTTTAAATAAAAATCTTTTATTTTTATATAAGAAGCAGTTGACAAAATTTGATTCAATTCTTTTTTTTGCGATCTGCTTTCAACATTCGGGAAAAGTTCATATAAGGATGACTTTTGGATGGATCTCCAGGATACTTCGTTAGGATCATCTTGGAATTGTTTTATATCATCTTCTTCCATTTGTACATCAAGCCCAATGCTAGTTTGTGTAAATGCAGGTATGGCACTAATTGTTATGGAAGAAAGTAGAGTTATGAGTATCAATATTCCAATAATTAGGGCAGACATACTATAAATCTTAAATCTTTTTTCAGCTTTATATCTATTTTTCAGCCGATTTGATGTATTAATATCAGTCATATTGCTCTCTGTATTTTCTAACTATGTAAATTGATAAAATATTCAATAAAAGCGTGATAATAAATAGAGTAAATCCTAGAGCGAAAGCGGCGAGTGTCTTTGCGCTATCAAATTCCTGGTCTCCAACTAGTAAAACAACAATTTGAACTGTCACTGCTGTAACAGACTCAAAAGGGTTAA
>JAYPSX010000138.1:0-4092 GCA_038133315.1 Hyphomicrobiales bacterium | reverse complement strand
ATTGTGGGACCTGAGAGAACAATTGCATGTGTTGTTGAATGCTCATCAGAATTATTTACTCCAGGAATTATTCAAAGAGATACGATCAATGAAAAAACTTGGTTTGGTATTGGCACAAATACAGAAGTGATGAAAAATCGATTGGACGAAATTAGAGAAATACTTTCATCAGTCGGAAAAGTTAATATTGTAGAAGATATCATTTCAGCAAAATGGATGAAACTAATCATTAACGCAATGTGCATGGGACCCTTCGCAATGTTGGGGTCGAATCTTTATGAGGGTTTTAAAATACCAAAAATGAAAGAAGCAGTTATGAAAATCGGAACAGAAGCTCTAAGCGTTGGACAAAAACATGGCTATAAGATTGTTCCAATATTCGGCTTATCAGAAGAACAAATTAATAATTCCAATAACCCAATTGAGCTTATGTTGGATAAGTTAATTAAGGATATTGGACCAAATGCAAGGGATGCAGTATTCCATGATCATCTCAAAGGTAGATATAGTGAGGTTGATGAAATCAACGGTTTGGTCTCTGATTTAGGCAGAGAGTACGGTATTGATACGCCAATAAATACTGAAATTGTAAATGTGACTAAAGATATCCACTCCGGAAAATTATCTCCATCTCTTGATAATTTGAGCTTCCTAACAAAGCATCTTTAAACCTTCATTACAATCTGTCCAACTGTTTTTCTTGCCTCAGCATCTTTATGTACTCTCACAATATCATCAAGATGATAGTCCATATTTAAGTTAAGTTTAATACTTCCATTTTTAATCATTTCAAAAACACTTTCAGCACTCTTTCTGGCAATTTCTGGTGAGGTCATATAATTAACCATGGTTGCTCTGTGTATATAAGCTGAATTTTTAACCCCATCCTTTGCAACATCATATAAAGGAGGATTACCTGAAGCGCTTCCAAAACTAACTACGAGTCCTAACTTTCTTACTGATGCTAATGAAATATCCCAGGTTGTCTTACCTATTGAGTCATAAACAACATCAACCCCTTTCCCATCTGTAATCGTCATTACTTCATTTACTATATCGTGATCCTCCATATTAAAAACATATTTGTATCCTGACTTCAGAGCAAATTCTTCTTTGTCTTTGGACCCGACTATCCCTATTGCTAACGCTCCTAGCGAATTTGCCCACTGACCTGCAATCTGACCAACTCCCCCAGCAGCAGCATTAAATAATATTGAATCTCCCTTTTGTAGTTTATGCGTTCTATTAAAGAGATATTCCACAGTCCTACCCTTTGTTAATATAGCAGCAGCGACTTCTAAATCCATCCAATCTGGAACTTTGATTAAATCATTTGCATTCATAAGACGTGAATAGGAATATGAGCCAAGACCACTCCCACTACCAGCATATGCGACCCTGTCCCCAACAGAAAAATCTGTAACTTTTGAGCCAACTTCTTCGACTATTCCCGCACCCTCTGTTCCCAATCTGCAGGGCTTTGGTGGCGTTGGATAAATACCAGAACGGTGATATGTATCGACCATATTGAAACCAACAAATTCATGTTTTACTAAAACCTGACTATCTGTTGGATTTGGAAGGTCAACATCTTCCCATACCATTTGATCTGCATCGCCATTTTGATGTAATACTATTGCTCTCGTTTTCATTTTCAGTTTTCCCTAATTATTAGGTGTTTTAACAACTTCATAGGGTAGCAAGTTTTTTTGATATTTAACAAAGAAAAGTTGACTTACCCTATTTAAAATATTAAATAATGTTATTAATTTAAAAAACTATCGATAACATAATATAAATTGAAAGAACTCACATGACTGCGGTTATAAAAACTGGTGGGAAGCAATACTCTGTAAATAAAGACGATATCATTATTGTAGAAAAACTTCCTGATGAAAAAGGAAATACTGTTACATTTAATGAAGTCCTTATGATCACTGAAGGGGACAAAACCATTATTGGAACCCCATATATCGAAAACGCTACTGTTACTGCAGAAGTAGTTGAACAAGACAGAGCAAAAAAGATCATTGTCTTTAAAAAAAGAAGAAGACAAAACTCTAGAAGAACAATTGGTCATCGACAGTTCCAAACAAAACTTAAAATATTAGACATTTCTGCGACTGGTCAGAAGAAACCTGCAAAGACAGCTGCACCAAAAGAAGAAAAAGTAGTTAAAACTGAAGCAAAAAAAGAAGCTCCTAAAAAAGCTGCACCAAAAGCAACAGCGGCTGAAAAGAAAGCTCCAGCAAAAAAAGCACCGGCTAAAAAAGCCCCAGCAAAAAAAGCTACTAAAAAAGATTAATTGATAGTATAAATATAAAAATATTAAAAAGAGGAAATCATGGCACACAAAAAAGCAGGCGGATCATCTAGGAACGGACGCGACTCAGCTGGTAGAAGATTAGGTGTAAAGAAGTTCGGTGGTGAACAAGTGATTCCTGGTAATATTATTATAAGACAAAGAGGAACTACATGGCACCCCGGCGAAAATGTAGGTATCGGAAAAGATCATACAATATTCGCAACCAAAGCTGGCGCTGTGAAATTCACAGATAAGAGAAATGGTCGAAAAACCATTAGTGTTATTGACGCAAACTAAACACAGACTCTTTTTTAAAATCCTTAATACAATTAATTTGATTTGATACCGTTATCTCCAAATAATGGTAGGATATTGTTATGAAATTTTTAGATGAAGCAAAAATACATATAAAAGCAGGTGGCGGAGGTAACGGCGCTGTCAGTTTTAGACGTGAGAAATATATTGAATATGGTGGACCTGATGGTGGAGATGGTGGGAATGGTGGAAGTGTATATATAAAGGCCATTGATGGTCTTAATACCCTCATTGATTATAGATATCGCCAACATTTCAAAGCAGAAAGAGGCAAAGATGGTGCTGGAAAAAATAAGACGGGACATAGTGGAGAAGATCTCACCCTCCCTGTACCTCTCGGAACTCAAATTTATGATGAGTTGAAGGAAGAAATTATTGCAGACCTTACAGAAGTTGACCAAGTATTTATGATTGCAAATGGAGGAAGCGGTGGATTTGGAAATACTAGATTTAAATCCTCAACGAATAGAGCACCTAGAAATGCAAATAAAGGAACGCCAGGTGAAGAAATTACAATCTGGCTAAGAATGAAACTAATTGCAGATTGTGGAATCATTGGGTTACCTAATGCTGGAAAATCAACACTATTAAGTAAAATTAGCCATGCAAACCCAAAAGTATCTGATTATCCATTTACTACTTTAAATCCTGTTTTGGGAGTTGTGTATCACGGTGATGATAAGTTCGTAATAGCAGATATACCAGGATTAATTGAAGGAGCGCATACTGGAACTGGTTTAGGACATAAATTTTTATCTCATATCGAGAGATGTCCTGTATTAATCCATCTAATCTCACTGGAGGAGAGTGACCTATATAAAACATATAAAATTGTTAGGGAAGAGATACGGCAATACGGTAATGATATTTATGAAAAACCTGAAATAATTATCTTAAATAAACTTGATTTATTTGAAGAAGAAGATATTCAAGAAAAAATTAATGATTTTAGTGCTAAAGTTGGGAAAAAAGCCCTAGTAATATCTGCAGAAGAAAATATTGGAATAGATAAATTCAAAGATGAAATAACAAAGTTCATTGGCAATGAAAAAAGAGAAGAGATTAAGAAAGAGAAATGGCTGCCCTAGAAAAAATTAAAGGCTATAAAAACATTGTTATCAAGATTGGCTCGAGTCTTATTGTAGATGAAACAGGATCTGTACGAACAGAATGGCTAAGAAGTCTTGTTAAAGACGTTTCAGAACTGAAGAAAAACTCAATAAATGTAATAATTGTCACCTCAGGAGCAATTGCACTTGGAAAAAATATCCTTAATTTAAAGAAAAGCGAGAAATTAAAATTAGACATGGCTCAAGGTACAGCAGCCGTTGGTCAAATCGAATTAATTAGCGCAATAAAGAATGCATTCTCAGAGGAAAATATTAAAGTTGCTCAACTTCTGCTTACAATTGAAGATACTGAGAGAAGAAGAAGATACCTCAATGCAAGAAATACTATCTCAATGTTAATTG
>JAYPSX010000137.1:436-4134 GCA_038133315.1 Hyphomicrobiales bacterium | reverse complement strand
GTGCAGCATCGCCTATCAAATAAATATTTTTATGATTCCATTTCTCTGCTGTTTGAAGCGTCATTTTCCAGAAATTAATTGATTTAATGTTTATATCAATTTGCTCAATTCCTAAAGCTTCTTTAATTCTGTTTTTTAGATATTCATCTGTAATTTCCTCCTTGTTATCCCAAGGCTCATAAATAGGGAAGTTGTAGACCCAGCGTTTGTCTATGTGATGAGCAATAAATACTCCAGCTGCTGCAGGGTTAACTATCCAGTAAAGCTTTGCAGGTTTCTTAATGAATGATCTTAAATTATTATCAAAGTAAGCATTTACAAAAGTACCTATAATTCCATGTCCTGACATTTGTATATCTAAAGTTTTTCGAACAGGGCTGTTAGCACCATCTGCACCTAATAGATACTTTGCATCAATGATGATGTTTTTATCATTATTTATATCCTCAACTTTAGCTATTAAAGTATCACCTATTTCTTCAACTGATTGCCAAGTATGTCCAGATAGAAAATCAATATTGGGGTTTTCTTTTATTGTTTTTCTTAATACTTTCTCAATTTCGCTTTGAGATATATTTAAATAAGGGCGTTCATTTTTTACATATCTTTTATATTTACTAGGATCATCAACATCTTTATCAATATCAATTTCACCAAACTCATCCTTGATGGTAGTGCAGAATGCTATTCTGGATCCGTCCGAAATTGGTGAAGCTTCCTGTTCTAATTGTTGTATTGAAACTCCGATACTTTCAAGAATTTCAATTGAGCGAGAATTCAGTTCGTGTGCTTTCGGGTGTTCATTCACTCCTAGGTTTTTCTCTACAATAATTGACTTTACATTCCACTTAGCCAAACACAGCGCAGCTACCATTCCAGAGGTACCCGCTCCGACTATAACTACATCAGTTTTAAGATTTTTTATTTCCATTAAAAAATTATTATAATAATCATTATAATAAAAAAATATGAAACTAATTTCTTTCAAAGAAATAAAAGGCTCCAAAGACATAAAAATTGGTGCACATTGTGGTGATTACATAGTAGATTTTTCACCTTCTTCACTACCAAAAGACATGTTATCTTTCATTGAATTAGGGGATAAGGCTTTATCCATTGCAAATGACTTAATTGTTTCTCAGCAACATATAATTTCAGTTGAAGAAATTACTCTTAATGCTCCAATTGCTCAACCTGGAAAAATATTAGGAGTAGGTCTAAATTATAAAGAGCATCTCGCTGAAGCAAAAGAGATTATTGAGGAAGAGAATAGAAATATTGATCTTCAAGAGCAATACCCTAATATTTTTAATAAACAAAATTCATCTGTAGCAGGACCTTATGAAAATATTCATCGTCCAAATGCATCTGATCAATTAGATTACGAGGGTGAAATGGGTTTTATTATTGGTAAAAATTGTAGGCACGCTTCTTATGATGATGCTAAAGAATGCATTTATGGTTTCACAATAGTAAACGATGTAACGGTAAGAGACTGGCAGTTTAGGGGCCCTCCTCATACAATGACTATGGGTAAATCATGGGATACACATTGTCCATTTGGACCATATATTGTTACAGCTGATGAAGTTGGCAACCCTCATGAACTCGAGCTTAAAACTTTTGTAAACGAAGAGGTTAGACAGTCTTCTAATACCAGCCTTATGATATATGACTCATATAAAATTGTAGAATATCTATCAACTGCTTTTACTCTCAAGCCTGGCGATTTAATAGCTACAGGAACACCAGCCGGTTCTGCGGTAACTACTCAAAATTGGTTAATACCAGGTGACAAAGTTAAAGTTGAAATCGAAAAACTCGGATATATAGAGAACTCAATTATTCAGGAGCCTGAATCTACAAAACTTATTTAAAGGAGGTTTTTTTGAGAATTTCAAAAAATATAAAGAAGATTATGGTCGTTGTTATATCCGGATTTGCTCTAATCACCTTTTTAGTAACCAGAGACAATCCAACTCTAGAAATAGACATGGCAGATAGACTTGAACCTCCATTATTATCTCAGCAGAATAGAGAAAATTCTGCCGTGGTTAATATCCCTTCATCATCACCGAACATCGTCATAATCATGGCAGATGATCTTGGATGGAACGATGTAGGTTATCACGGTAGCGAAATTCAAACACCCAATATCGATAAACTTGCTAGTGGTGCTGTTGTACTTGATCGCTTTTATACACACCCAACCTGCTCTCCAACCCGCGCCTCTCTAATGACGGGAAAATCTCCTGTGCGACTGGGTGTCATTGCACCTCTCGCTAAAATTAATCCGACTGGGCTACCTATTGAAGAAGTAACACTTGCAGAGCGATTAAAAGAAAAAGGTTATCAAACTGCGTTGGTTGGCAAATGGCATCTTGGTGGACTTAACGAGTCTTATTTACCAAATGCACGAGGATTTGATTATTTCTTTGGTAACCTCATGGGCGGGATTGGTTATTGGGATCATGTTCACGGTGGTGGATACGATCTACAACGCAATGGTGAAACCGTGCGTAGTGACGAATATATAACTCACTTAACCACTAAAGAGGCTAATAATGTAATTAAAAGCCGTGATAAAGATAAACCTCTATTTTTATTTACATCATTTAATGCACCGCATATCCCCAATGAAGCTCCCGAAGAAGTGGTTGCTAAATATAGCTATATTGAGGATGAAAACCGCCGGATTCATGCAGCAATGGTGAGTGAATTTGATGATGCTGTTGGGCAAATTTACGCAACATTGGAAGCTGAAGGTATGCTTGAAAATACCCTTATTTGGTTCATGAGTGATAATGGTGGTTTAATTCCAGGTCCCGGAATCATCAATATTTTACCGAATTGGGTAATGGAAATACAGACCGAGAGAATTTTGGGAGAAAAAATTGATGCTCCTGAAAATTTTCTTGACTTTGCCCGCATTCAGCTGACGGAAGGTGCTTCGGATAATTCCCCCTTGCAGGGTGGAAAAACTTCATTATGGGAAGGCGCAATGCGCGTCCCATCTTTTGTGTATTGGAAAGGTGTTTTGGAACCAGCAAAGAATGATAAGATGATTGCTGTACAAGATGTGTTACCAACCCTTATGGAACTTAATGGGGTGAACAATCTAGGAGAGATTGACGGAAGATCTGTATGGTCAATACTTTCAAGAAATGTGGATCTTGAACCAAATCCTGTCGTCACTATTTCAGGGCCAGGCGAGCCGAGTTTGGCTGTATATTACTACCCGTGGAAATTGGTAGAATCGCCCGAAGGCGAGTTAAGCTTGTTTAACGTTGTAGTTGATCCAATCGAAAACTACGAACTTTCTGGTCAGTTCCCCAATATTACTTCAGAATTGTCTGGATACTTAAATAGCTTTCCTAGAGGCAAAGTCGTTCATGTGCCATTCCAAGAGACTGCAAATGATACAGACTTTTTTGGGGGAGAAGAAGACCGCGCTCCTTGGACTGAAAGTGTGATAAAGGATAATTAATTAGTTATTATAACTTAATAGTTTTTACCTCTCCGACACTCATTTTGTAGAAAAACATATAAGACCCGCATTAATGAATAAAATCTTTTAAATTATAATCAGACTTAATAAGGTTCATTATTTTTATTTCTAATTGTGAGTCAAAATTTATTAATTTTTTCCCGTTCGAATCTAAGAGTGATTTAACAATTTTTGATGCATCAAATATATC
>JAYPSX010000137.1:0-426 GCA_038133315.1 Hyphomicrobiales bacterium | reverse complement strand
ATTATGGGAAGACAAAAACCATTACTTCGAGGCACTTTTCACCAGGCTATGTTTTTTATTGCTGTCGGAGCATGTCCACAACTAATTATCAAGAGTAGTAATGCATCTGAGTATGTTGCTACAGCAATTTATTCTGCTGCTGTAATGATAATGTTTGGATTTAGTGCTCTCTATCACAAATTCGACTGGAATAAATTAACAAAAAAAAGAATGAGAAAGTTGGATCATATTGGAATCTTTATAATGATTGCTGGAACAGTAACACCTTTAGCTCTTTTAATGACTCCGCGGCCAGACGGATTAATCTTACTGATTTTAATTTGGTGTGTTGCTCTGTTAGGTGCTTTACAAGTTATTTTTTTTCCAAACATTAATAAATTTGTAAATGTAGCCGTATATGTATGCATGAGCTTTATCCTCCTACCG
>JAYPSX010000136.1:0-4142 GCA_038133315.1 Hyphomicrobiales bacterium | reverse complement strand
CAAGTTTTGAGATTCTTTTATTAGTTGTATTGGCAAGTATTTCAATCTTAAATTTTAAGAAAAAGAAGAATTGATATGGGGAATATCCTTGCTTATAAAGTAATGAACATTTAAATAGGGAAGAAACTATTTAAGTGTCAAATTAAGAGCTGGTTATCATGCTTAAATTTGAATTTAGTCAGGCTCGTAGCCTGGATCTCCTTGATCATTGTCTTGAAAAATTTCTCTTAGAGTCTCCTTACTTGGTTTGGAAATTACAGGTTTGAAATAAGTGTTATATAATTGGTATCCCAAAGGATTATTAGCTAATATACCTGAAGGTGTTCTTGAATTATCATTCCATTCTGGAGATAAACTTCCTCCTTCCCAAAATTCACTAAATTCCCACATTCCAAAGGTCAATAAATACTGGTATTCTTTAAGCATAACTGGCCAAGCATTAGTGTTGTTTATATCACCTCCATAACCTTCTATATTAAAAACTCCATTAGTGTATGATTCTTTCATTGCAAGAAAAATTTCTGTATTGGAGATATCCTCCTCTTCTGCTTCTATATTTAGTGCTTCTGTTGAGCCTTCAACTCCTCCTCTTACTCCAAAACGATGTAGTGTATGCAGCACATGTTCCATAATTTCATTAATATCATCGTCCCCTGTACCCATACTATCAACGTTTTTATACCAAACCATATCATCTAAAGCTAAAGCATCTTCAAAGGCTTCAATGCCAGGATAGGATTGATTCCTGTTATCATTTAAAAAATTTGGAGAATATTCATCTCCACCTCCTCTTGCAATTCTTTGACCAGTTGGTCTTCCCTGATGCCACCCAATTTCACCTTTTAGAGTTTTAATCATATTTAGTTGAGAATTAGCATCAATATCTTCAGCATCCTTGTCTGTAAGTAATTTAAACACTCTTGCAGTTTTATATATCCAAAAATCTGGTATAGCTTCTTGACCTCCAATTTCACCTGCAGCAATTAGTTTTACTCCATTAACATTCAATTCTCTGTCATAAAAAATAATTGGTTCAATTGGCACTATATCGCCACTTGAGTAATAATTAGGGATTACTTCAAATAGCGCCTGATAAGTTACATTTGAATTAATTGTGATAGTTAAACTTTCACTAGTAGAGATATTCCCTTCCCAACCAGTAAATCTATATCCATCATTTGCAGTAGCTGTAATTGTAACCTGAGTTCCTTGATCATATGTGCCTCCTGAGGTAGAAACACTACCACCCTCTCCTGCTGTAACAGTTAAAGTATACTGTGTAATTGTAGTTGTAGGATTCGGATTAGTTGTGTTTGTTTGAGAAGAAACATATTCTGATGTATTATCTTCTGTACTGTCCTTAGCACAAGTTAATAATAATAAAAAGCTTAGGTAAATTGGAAGTTTTTTCATTTTTTCATTAATTTTTAAAATAAGAATCTAATTTTGCTTCAACGGAAGCAGGAAGCGTGTATTGTGGCCCACCAGTTTCGATATTAATAACATCCGGATTGTTAAAGTTTGGGTTCCAATAAATCATAAATGCTTCTGCAAAGAATTCCGCTGGATTCTCCATTCCATAATTTGACACAAAAACGCCACTATTATATAACGCATCCCATTCATTTTGGTCTATTGAGCGAATTCCTATATGTGATCTATATTGCCATACGTGACCCATTTCGTGTGTAATTAGATCTCTTGTCTTTTCTCCTTTGTAAAGAAATTTAATCACACCACTTCCACCTATAGCTGCAGCTAAAAATTCCCTTCCTCCTAATAAGTATATTTCCTCTAAATATGCAGCAGCATCTGTCCCTTTCATTCCTTTTACCATTTCATCAAATCCCCCATAATCATCTCCATTAGGATTTAATTCTGAGATTATCTCATTCTCATTTTCATACAAGTCAACTTCATATTTTATTTTAATATCTTTAAAAATGCCCGTATCTAACTCAATATTATAAGCTATTGAATCCATTCTACTATACGCTAAATCTGAAAGAAGTTCACCACCATCATATATTGGAAGTCTAAGCTTACCAGATCTCCAAGCTATATCATCGGAGTAGGGAGTCCATAAAGGTTCATCTCCATATCCAATAATTTGTTGTTTAACAGCTATTAATTCTTTTCCCTGTATGTGTTTGGAATAGTCTGCTATGTATTCATATAATGGTTGGCCGTTTGTAAATGATTCAAAATAATTTAAATTAATACTCGTACTTAATCCTGAAGGAGTAATTACTTGTGTTTTAAATACAGGAAGCGATTCGTGATTTACCATAGAATACAATCCATTATCTAGATAAACGACATTATTTTCTTCATCTAATTCAATAATTTTATAACTATTTGGTTGTGGATTGTATATCTTATGTCTTGAACCTTCAACATTAACAACAGGCACAGTAATTATTGTTGGAGACTCTGAGTAAAGAGGATCACCGTATTCGCCTTCACCTATAAAATCAAAAAACCTCAATAAAACGGTTTGAGTTACTGGGTTATAATCTGAAGCGTTTGTAATTAGAGAAAAAACCGCAGAAATAGTTTTTGCCTCATTCACTAATATTTGAATCTCCAACTCAGTAGACTCTATTGCTCCTGTCCATCCAACAAACTCATATCCTTGATTAGAAGTAGCTGTAATAGTTACTTCTGTCCCTTCTTCATATTCTCCACCCTCTGTTGAAACTGTTCCGCCTTCACTTGTTGTTACACTGAGGGTATAAATTGGTATCAGTTCGAATAGTGCTTGTAATGTTTGGTTAGAGTTTAGTGTTATTGTCAAACTTTCATTAGTAGAGCTATTTCCTCCCCAACCAGTAAATCTATATCCCTCATTTGCAGTTGCAGTAATAGTAACTTCAGATCCGTCGTCATATGTGCCTCCTTCAGTAGACACTGTTCCTCCTTCTGATGCTGATACAGTTAATGTGTATTGTTTGGGGGCTGGTTCAGGCTCTTGTTCAGGTGTTTGAACAATTGGAGCAACTGACTCTTCATCTTCAGTTGAACAGCTATAAACAAGTATAAATGATAAAACGCAAAGGAGTAAAAGGCGAAGAGAAAACGTCATTTCTTAAGGTTTATGGTATTGTAAATTTACAATAATAAAAACAATCACAAATCAGTTAATTTATTTAGCACACAAAGGCTATTCGTAATTTACTTTATTGACAGCTTTTATCATTCTTGGCAAACTGTATTTTAAGGCTGAACTTAATTAATAAAAAAAGGGAAATCTTCACTTACTTCATTAGCAGCTTGTTTCATCCTTGGTAAAGTATATTAAGTTTAATCTATTTAAGAGGATTAGAAATACCTGAACTTAATGAAGAGGATATGCCGATGATATAAAGTTTAATTCAATACTACTTGAAATTAGTTGAAAGATTAAATTATTTTTAAAATAAAAAGAGTGCTAATTTAATTATGAAACATTCAATCAATTAGTCCAGTAAACCTTCAATTATTCAGTGGGTTCAAAAGATTGCTTGATTTTGAGAATTTCATTTTTCGAATATCTTTTATTATGGTA
This sequence comes from Hyphomicrobiales bacterium, assembly GCA_038133315.1. Taxonomy (GTDB): domain Bacteria; phylum Pseudomonadota; class Alphaproteobacteria; order Rhizobiales; family TMED25; genus TMED25. The sequence goes on along the minus strand of JAYPSX010000136.1, from coordinate 595 downwards.
ATAAAGTGATTTCACTCTTTCAGGAAGAATTAAGTTTTGAAAAAAAGTTATTTCCTCTTTATTCATCTAATCAATATAACAATGGATTAAAAACATCAAAACAAAACAAACAATTGCATTAAAAAAACCTAATGTTTAAAACCCATCATTACATTGAACCTAATTAAAAGGGAAACATCAATTTTTGATAACAAAGTAATCTATAAATAGAATTAAGAATATTAAAGCAATTAAGAATAGGGATAATTTAGTAGGTATTTTCATACGCAATATTACGCCTTATAAACTGATAAGTCACTAACAATGAAAGATTATAAATATTTTCCATTTACTTAAAGAAAACACTACCAGTAAACCTTTATAAAGAATAAACAAGGGGGGAAAAAAACAAATAATGCAAAATGTCAGTAGACAAAAAGCGAACCCCCCCTTGAATTTTTATTCAAGCCAAAATTCAAATTTTATTATTACTTAACGGTAAAGGGAATATTATTAAAATATTAAATCACTTTTTTGAAAAATAATTAAACTTGAAGAAGAGGAAATGCCGATGATTTTAATTTAATCCGGCACATAACCCGACTCACCTTGGTCA
>JAYPSX010000135.1:0-4145 GCA_038133315.1 Hyphomicrobiales bacterium | reverse complement strand
AGTTTCATCTTCAATTAGATAGCTAGCTTTGCAACCAGATTTTTTACCTACCTCAACCAGTCTTTGAGAGTTTGAACTATGTTCTGAACCAACAACAAAAATCACATCCGCTAATTTAGAAATACTTTTTACAACTTCTTGTCTATTTGTAGTTGCATAACATATATCATTTTTATGAGGTGATTTAATAGTTGGATATTTAGATTTTAGTAAATGAATGATCTCAATGGTATCATCTACGGATAATGTTGTCTGAGTAATGTAGGCTAATTTATTTGTTTGATTTGGAGTAAAATTTTTAGCATCCTCAATATCTTCAATTAATTTTATTGAGCCATTTGGCAATTGTCCAATAGTACCGATGACTTCTGGGTGATTCTTATGCCCAATTAGTATAATTTCATATCCATTATTATAAAGTTTTGTTGCTTCAATATGAACTTTTGAAACTAATGGGCAGGTAGCATCAATAATATTCAAATTATTATTCTCTGCATCATTTATAACCGATTTAGCTACACCATGTGCAGAAAATATGATTGGTTGTTTTGTGTTTGGTATCTCATCTAGTTCTTCAACAAATATCACACCTTTAGATTTTAGTTCATTAACAACCGTTTTATTATGTACGATATCATGCCTTACAAAAACAGGTGGACCATACTCCAACAACGCTTGCTCTACAATCTGAATTGCTCTTTCGACTCCAGCACAAAACCCCCTAGGGTTTGCTAAATGTATGTTTAATTCGTTTATTTTACTTGTTTCCTTATTGTTTTATCTATTATCCACATGAGTATTTAACAAAGTATATTTATATAGATTTACAAATGATATTATGAATAATATATATAACAAAATGATAGTTCAAATATATTTCACGAATAATAAATGAAAAAGCTCCTTCCAATCATATTAGTTTTATTTTTATCAGCATGTGAAACAGTGTCTGATTTTAGTATGCCAAATCTTGGTATGCCAGACCTTACTAAATATAACATAAATCCCTTTAATAAAAATGTATCGGAAGAAGTGATATGCCCAAAACCAATGATACTTGCTGATGCAATTAGCATAAATGAATTTATGGATTTTGGTTCTTCCGAGGAGTCTAATGTAATTTATAGAGGAAGAATTGACAGAGTAGACTATGAATGCAATGTAGAAAAAGACTATTCATTAGGGAATTTATATATAATTGGTACAATTTCACTTGGGCAACAAGCAAGGAATAATAATTATGAACTACCAGCATTCATAGCTGTAGTCAATAAAAGGAAGGAAGTTTTATCAAGAAAATATGTAGATATTGATGTAAACATACCCGATGGTGCTTCATTGGCGAGGTTCGAATATGTTGTAAATGACTATAGAGTTGATTTTGAACAATCAAAAAGATCACAAGATTATCAAATTCTCGTAGGATTTAAACTGACAGCCGATCAGATTGAATATAACAAAAACAAATAAAATTACTAAGTAATCTCTTTTATTCCATTATCAATAATTCTATCTGAGGTGTCTTTATTTATATTATTGTTTGATAGAGATTTATCAATAGCGTCAAATACAATATCAGTGATATCATTTTTTATTTGATTGAGGGCTTCTATTTCAGCTCTTTTAAGCTTTTCATCAAGAAGTTTTTTTCTTCTCTTCATGTTTTCGTCAAACTTTGACTTTGCTTCTTTTTCGTAGTTCTTTGCTATTTTTTTTGCTTCATCAATAAGAGCTTTTGCACTTTTTTCAGCTTCTTTATTTTTTTTCTGAAAGTCTGCCAAAATGGCTTGAGCTTCTTCTCTCAACTTTTTAGCTTCATCAAGTTCATTTTTTATCTTTTCAGCTCGATTATCTAAAATTTTTGTGATTTGTCCAGGGACTTTGAAGTAAATTAGCATAAGTATGAATAAGACAAAGCCAATTGCTACCCATGTTGCATCTTTTTCTAACATTCATCCACCTACTAGTTTTTCAACATTGTCTTTATTGTACTTTTCACATTATCTTGATTAAGTGCATTAGCTCCAAGTATCTTATCAATAATATCAAGTGCTACTTCATTTGCTATTTGTTCTGAGTCTTGCAAAACTTTCTGTTTCTTATTATCAAGATCTATAATAAACTTAGATGCTAATTCAGAGCTTTCTTGTTCAAAAGAGTTTTTATCGGCTTCAATTTGTTTATTTAGTTTTTCTCTAGAGTTTGCCAGTGCCTCAGAGGCCTTATTCTGTGCTGCTTTAATAGCATTTGTATATTTTAGTTCAGTTGCCTCAGAATCTTTCTTGAAGTTTTCAGCATCTTCAAGATCACGAGCAATTATATCTTCTCTTGTCTCAATTACATTAGCAATCTTTGGTAATGCAAATTTTGCCATAACAATATATAAAATCGCAAAAGAAAAAATAAGCCAGAATATTTGCGAAGCAAAATATTCCGGATTCAACTGAGGCATACTTGATTCAGACATAAATACCTATCCGCTTATAAGATTAAGATATTATACAACGAAAAGAAGTATTAGTGCGATAACAAGCCCAAAAAGTCCTGTCGCTTCAGCAAGAGCAAAACCTAATAGCAAGTTTGGGAATTGTCCCGGTGCTGCAGATGGATTTCTAAGTGCTCCTGATAGGTAATTACCAAAAATTGTTCCAATACCTATACCCGCACCTGCTAGTGCTATTGTTGCAAGTCCTGCTCCAATTAACTTAGCTGCTTCTGGTTCCATTTTTATCTCCTTTTTTTTTAATAACGATTAATGCATATGAATTGCATCATTTAAGTATATACATGTTAAGATTGCAAAAACATATGCCTGCAAGAATGCTACGAGTATTTCTAATCCAGTAAAAGCAACGATAAATGCTAACGGAGCTATACCTAGTGGGGAAATAAATAAATTTCCTGAAAAGAACATACCTGCAACAAAAAAGCCGAAAACCTTTAACATAGTATGACCTGCCATCATGTTTGCAAATAACCTTACAGATAAACTTACTGGTCTAGTTAAATATGAAATAACCTCAATTACAACCAATAGAGGTAATAGAGCTTTTGGTACACCGCTTGGCACGAAAAAATTAAAGAATTTTATTCCGTGCATAATAAACCCGATGAGTGTTACGCCAAAGAAAATTACTATTGCTAGTGCAAAAGTTACAATTATGTGGCTAGTAACTGTAAAGGTATAGGGAATCATTCCAAGCATATTGCAAAAGAGTACGAACATGAATAAACAGAAAATAAATGGGAAATATTTTTGACCCTCATCTCCAACATTATCTCTAACCATCTTAGCCACAAATTCATATGACAATTCAGCAATAGATTGAAGTCTTGTTGGTATTGTCGCTCTCCCATTAAATGAAAAGAGTGTTAAAAAAATAATTAGGGCAACACTGAATACCATAAACAAAGATGAGTTTGTAAAAGATAGGTTAAGCCCGAACAACTCTATATCAACCAGTTCAACAATGTCAAACTGATGCATTGGATCAGGAGCACCAGATTTTTCAGCAGCCATTATTTAATCCTCATTTTTACAACTAACTTATATATAAGTTTTAACATTTTTGGTAGTAAATTTATTATTTTTGATAAAAAAAATACACTAAATTGTGAATCAATTTAGTTATTAGCTTTCATCATATAATTGCTTTGATGTAGATATTGCGGTTTTTACTCCTGAAATGACTCCAAGAAGCAAAAAAATGATAAAAAATATTGGCTTTGTATTTAACCATTTATCTATATACCAGCCAAGAATTGCTCCAACAATCGACGCCACGACAAGTTCTGTTGACAGTCTCATAGCAATAGATATTTGTCTTCCCCGTTTATTTTTTTGTTTGACGTCATTTGTGGTATGATTGAGTTTATATTTTTCAATCTTCTCAGCTATTTCTTTTAATTTTTTTTCTTGTACACTTTTTTCATCACGCGACATTATTTTCTTTCACTATATTTTCTGCTTGATTTAGATCAACCGATAATATTACACTTTCTCCTTTTTTTGCCATTGTTACTCCATAAAGCCGATCCATTCTGGACATAGTATAGGGATGATGAGTGACAATTAAAAATTTGGTTTGTGTACTTTTTGATAGTTCATCAAGAAGATCGCAGAATTTTTTTACATTATTATCATC
>JAYPSX010000134.1:0-4172 GCA_038133315.1 Hyphomicrobiales bacterium | reverse complement strand
TAAGTCTATCTTCACGAATTTCACAAATGTGTAATTGATCGACAAGTCCATTTTTCGCAGATGCTTCTGCTCTTATACCCCCGCACCAACCGGTACCAATTATTCCAACGTTTAATCTATCCATTTTACCCCCCTTAAAATCACAGTTAATTTTATACAGAGTTTTATCAACATTATCAATGTGAAATTACCTTATAACCTCGTAAATATATAAATAATTTTTTTAATCTTTAATAAAGATCCATACGTTAGTAATATGTAAATATATATGTAAAAAATGCTTATAAAGTTTACTTGTTATAATTATAAAAATATTATATACAAATTGGCGGAAGTAATTTATTACTAATCAAAAATGATGAAACCTACAGATACAAAGAATCCAAGTTACTATCACAAGGTTGTTGATTGTCAGTGGGCATGTCCAGCACATACGCCTGTTCCAGAATATATTAGATTAATCGCGCAAAGAAAATATACTGAAGCCTATATGATCAATTGGGAATCAAACGTATTCCCAGGTGTTCTTGGTCGGACATGTGATAGACCATGTGAACCTGCATGTAGAAGAGTTAGAGTCGATGAAGAACCTGTTGCAATTTGTAGGTTAAAAAGAGCTGCAGCAGATAATAAATCAGATGTAAATGGCTTACTGCCTGAAATACCTAACCAAAAAAATGGCAAAAAAATTGCATTGGTTGGTGGTGGTCCTGCTTCACTTACAGTAGCAAGAGATTTAATGCCACTAGGTTATGATTGTACTGTTTATGAAAAAGATCCTAAAGCCGGTGGACTAATGAGAACAAATATTCCTTCTTTCAGATTACCTGTAGGTGTAATCGACGAAGAAGTGGATAGAATCTTGGATTTTGGTGTTGTCAAAAAATTCAACCAAGAAGTTAAAAGTTTAAAGGCAATTCTTGATGAAGATTATGATGCAATATTTGTTGGGACAGGAGCTCCTAAGGGTAAAGATTTAAATATTCCAGGTAGAAATGAAGCCAGCGACAACATACATGTTGGCATTGATTGGCTAACAAGTGTTGCTTTCAAACATATCGATAAAATTGGACACAGAGTTGTAGTAATTGGTGGGGGTAATACAGCTATGGATTGTTGCAGAACATCACTTCGCCTAGGTGGAAAAGATGTTAAAGTTACAGTTAGAAGTCCAAAGACTGACATGAAAGCCTCTGATTGGGAAATTGAAGAAGCTGAGTTAGAGGGTATTCCAATATTTGATAACCATTCACCAAAAGAATTTATTCATGAAAATGGTAGGCTTAAGGGCGTATTATTTGAAAAAATGAGAGCAGAATATAATGATGGTAAAAGAACATTAATTGCAACTGGCGAAATGGTTCTTTTCGAATGTGATGATGTTCTGCTTGCAATTGGTCAAGAAAATGCCTTCCCATGGATCGAAAGAGATATCGGCATAGAGTTCAATCAGTGGGAACAGCCAATAGTAGATAAAACTACATTTCAATCTACACAACCAAAAGTATTCTTTGGTGGAGATGCTGCATGGGGACCTGAAAATATAATATGGGCGGTTGCTCATGGTCATCAGGCTGCCATATCTATTGATAATTTCTGTCAAAATAAAGATTTAAAAGACAGACCGAGTCCACTAACAAACCTTGTAAGTCAGAAAATGGGTATTCATGAATGGTCTTATCCAAACGATATATCAAACGATGATAGATTTGCCGTACCACACGCTGATATTAAGGCTTCCCTTACAGACCTTAACTTGGAAGTTGAACTCGGTTATGATGAGAAGCTTGCTTTTGATGAGGCACAAAGATGTTTAAACTGTGATATACAAACTGTATTCACAGAAAATCTGTGCATTGAATGTGATGCTTGTGTTGATATTTGCCCAATCGATTGCATTAACTTTACTCAAAATGATACAGAGGAAAATCTTAGAAAGAAATTAACTGTTCCTGCCTTAAACTTAACTCAAGATATATTAGTATCTGATACACTAAAAACTGGAAGAGTTATGGTAAAAGACGAAGATATGTGTTTACATTGTGGTCTTTGTGCTGAAAGATGTCCAACAGGTGCATGGGATATGCAAAAGTTTACGTATATCGAAGCCCATGCTAAAAAAAGTACTATATTTGAATATGTCGAATAATATTTCATACAACGAACTTGTAATAAAATTTGCAAATGTAAACGGTTCGGGTTCCGCAAGTGCAAATACATTCTGCGCTAAATCTCTTTACCGCATGGGAATTCCAATTTCAGCAAAAAATATTTTTCCATCAAATATACAAGGATTACCAACTTGGTATGAAATCACAGTGTCTGAAAGTGAGAGACTCGCGAGAAAAGAAAAAGTTGATATTATGGTTGCAATGAATGCACAAACATATTCAAGTGATCTAAATGAAGTTATCTCTGGCGGTTCATTTATTTATGACAATAGTATCAGAAGAAACTTCGATCGAGATGATATTAATATAATTGGCATTCCAATCGCAAAATTATGTGCTGAAGAATATAGTGACTCGCGTCAAAGACAATTATTCAAAAACATAGTTTATCTTGGAAGCCTAAGCTTGTTGATAGGCATCGATATAGATGTTATTGAGAAACTTTTAGCTGATCAGTTTAAAAACAAACAAAACCTTCTTGATGCAAATATAAATGCGCTCAATATCGGCAGAAAATATGTTATGGAAAACATTGACTACCCTCTAAATAAGCAAGTTAGAAAGTGCAATAAAAATTCTAAAAAAATTATGATAAATGGTAACGAAGCAGCTGCATTAGGCGCTCTTTATGGCGGCGCAACAATAGCTTCATGGTACCCTATCACACCATCAACATCGCTTGTTGAAGCATTTGAAAAACACGCTAATAAGCTTCGCAAAACTGAGGATGGACATCTAAATGCAGCCATAATTCAAGCTGAAGATGAATTATCAGCTATAGGAATGGCAATAGGAGCTAACTGGAATGGTTCAAGAGCATTTACTGCGACATCTGGACCAGGTATTTCATTAATGAGTGAATTTCTAGGATTAGCCTATTTTGCTGAGATACCACTGGTTCTTTTTGATATTCAACGCGGTGGACCTTCAACTGGTATGCCAACAAGAACTCAACAATCAGATATATTATCATGTGCTTATGCATCACATGGTGATACAAAACATATGTTACTTCTTCCAGCTGATCCAAATGAATGCTTCCAATTTGGTTACAAATCTTTTGATTATGCTGAGCTTTTCCAAACACCTATTATGGTATTAAGCGACCTCGATATTGGAATGAATGATTGGGTTGTTGATGAATTTGAGTGGGATCCTAAATATAAACATAATAGAGGTAAATTAGTTACCGCTGATGATATAGAAAAACTTAAATCATTTGCTAGATACCGTGATGTGGATGGTGATGGAATACCCTACAGAACTATTCCAGCAACACATCCTGCATATGGATCTTATTTTACTCGTGGTACATCACACACTGACACCGGTGGTTATACAGAAAGTGGTGTAGTACACGCTAAAATGCTAGATAGAATTTCAAAAAAGTTCGAAACTTCGAAAGAGATGCTTCCTCAGCCAATAATAAACATTAATAGTCCAAAGTCAAAAATTGGCATAATTAACTATGGGAGCACAACGGTTGCTCTAAATGATGCAATGGCACAACTTTCTTCAAATGGAATTGGCGTAAATCATCTGCGTATCAGGTCATTCCCGTTTGCTAAATCAATAAAAGATTTTATCAATGACCACGATTTTGTTTTCATCCTTGAGCAAAATAGAGATGCGCAAATGAAAAAGCTTCTTATATCTGAAGAAAATCTTGATGTTAGCAAGCTAATTTCATTGCTTAATTATGATGGCATGCCACTAACAGCAAACTTCATTGTTGATAGCATAACAGAGTTATTAAATAATAATAAAAATATTAAAGCTGCAAATTCACCACCAATAAAGATTGTATGATATGACATTTATTAAAAAACCAATATTTAGACACCCATCGCTTCCAACAAATGCTATAGGACTTACTTACAGAGACTATGAAGGAGTCGTATCAACTCTATGCGCTGGTTGCGGTCATGACTCAATAACAGCCTCAATCATTGATGCTTGCTTTGAGTTATCTTTGCCAGCTCATAAAATCGCAAAATTATC
>JAYPSX010000133.1:0-4177 GCA_038133315.1 Hyphomicrobiales bacterium | reverse complement strand
AAAGAAGAAGAATAAACTTTTCATAAATATATTTCTTTTTTACATTTTTTCATGAAGAAGATTTCCTTATTCATTTTTCTATTTTTTGTATGGACATGCTCCAAAGATTCTCCAACTAAAAGTGAACCGGTTCCTCAGCCTCCAACTGTAAATAATTTAAATATTGTTACTAATGAAGAGACTCCTGTCACTTTTACAATGACTGGTTCAGATCCGGAAGGTTCTTCAATCACCTTTAGCATCTCTACTGAACCAGAAAATGGTACTCTTACAGTTAGTGGTGCTGCTGGAACCTATACACCAAAAATCAATTATAATGGTCAAGATACATTCACTTATATTGCAAGCGATGGAACTTTGTCCTCAAAAGCAGCTTTAGTGACAGTTACTATCAACCCAGTAGATGATGAGCCAAATGCAATGGATGTTAGTGGCGTTACAAATGAAGACCAAAGTGTAATTCTTACATTAAGGGCAGAAGAGTATGATGGTGATAATATTAGTTTTAGTGTCAAAAGAGACCCTTACAACGGAACTGTAACTATCTCACGAAACCAAGCGACTTACACTCCGAATGAAAACTATTATGGGAGTGATAGTTTTACTTTTGAAGCCATAGATTCAAATGCAAGATCCATTTTGAATACTGCAACAGCTTCTATTACAATTAACCCAGTTAATGATGCCCCAACAATGGAATCAACTGATGGGGAATCAATTCAGTTCTCAACTCTAGAGTTGAATCTTACTGGAACAGATTTAGATGGTGACAACTTAACCTTCTACGTTTCAGAAAATCCCTTACATGGAGAAATACAGATTGATTCTAATTTATTAATTTTCAATCCTAACCCTGCTTGGCATGGAGAAGATTCTTTGAAAGTTCAAGCTTTTGATGGTTATTTATATAGTGACCCTGTATCAATTTATATTAATTACGAGATGTATTTTCAGCCTTCTCCAATAGATTATTTCAAAACTGGATATGAAAATAAACATTCATCTTTATGGCTTTCTCCTTGGAAAATTTATGAAGATGCAGGTTTGCAAATATATCCAACAATTTTAGAAGGTTTTCATCCTCAACAATACGGATTTGAAGAAAGTGCAACTCAAGTTGATATCAACGGAGATGGATTTGAAGATGTTCTTTTTTTCAAGGGTGCTTCAGATGATTTTCAAATAGACTATGCAGTAGAAATTCTTATAAACGATCAAAATAATAATTTTGTGTTTGACAATTCTCTATTTTTAGATAAACCTACCATGTTTACTCCAAGAGAAACAAAAATTGGAGATTTTAACAACGATGGAAAGCCTGATATTTTTGCAGCTGGTACTGGGATTCATAGTGGTGGGGGTGGTATGGCTTATATAATTTTAAGTGAAGAGAAAGGTTATAGATTAAAATCATTTGAAGATCAACTTGATTTTTTGTTTTGGCATAATTTTGCTACCGGGGATGTTGATAATGATGGTGACTTAGATGTTTATCTTTTAGCTAATGGAGGAGGCGATGCTTCATCAATACTCTTTAATGATGGAAAGGCAAACTTTACTGTTTATAATGTTCCAATCGGAAGCAAGTATCCAGTACATTTTAATGGTATGTATAATTCAGAATTTTATGATATAAATAAAGATGGGTTTTTAGATGTTATTAATTCTGGAGGTTGGGATAATCCTGAAGGAGGAAGATCTCAAATATCTATTTTTTGGGGAGATGGAACTGGAAATTATAATTTTGACAATTTTGTAAGCGTGAGTTCAAAGGATCATCCATGCGGTATGGGAGATGTAGAAATTTATGATATAAATAATGATGGAAAAGATGAAATTATAGCTGTTTTTTTGTTTATTCAATGTGGTGACTTCAATGGGCTAAGAGAAACATTAAGAGTTTTTGAACATGATGGAGATTTTAATTATTCTGACCAAACAGAAAAATTTGTTGATTCTCCTGATGTTGGCTTAGATAATTCTGCAATGGTTTGGATAAGAGCTCAAGATATTGACAATGATGGAAATGTTGATGTATTTCATTCTCATATGATTGAAGAGTATAGCCATATGAAAATACAACATTGGGAATGGAATGGAACAATTTTAGAGCGAAAATAGAATGAAAAAAATTATTTATTTCATAGCCCTTTTTTATTTATGGACTTGCTCTTCTTCTCCTACAGAAAGTAAAATAGTTGCTCCCATTGTTCAAAATATTTCTGCTACCACTATAGAAGATGGTTCAGTTATAATTATTTTTCAAGGATCAGACCCTCAAGGATTACCTTTGAATTATAGTTTAAAAACTCAACCCGAGAATGGAACATTTGTTAAAAATAGTTCTTCTGGAAGATATACTCCTAATCAAAACTTCAATGGTTCTGATAGTTTTACTTATTCGGCAACAAATGGCAACTTAGAAAGCAACATCGGAACGATATCAATAACTATCAATGAAATAGATGACTCTCCTGAAGGAAAAGATAAAACTATTTATTTAGATGAAGATACTTCAATTGAATTTTCATTAGAGGCTAACGAATATGATGGTGATTTAATCTCTTTTAGGATTAAAACTTATCCTTCAAATGGAAATTTATCTCTAAACCAGGATAAAGTTTCTTTTACTCCAAACGATAACTATTTTGGCCAAGACTCATTTACTTTTGAGGCTTTTGATAGTAATTCAAAATCAATACAAAATGAAGCTACTATAACTCTTATAATTAATCCGATCAATGATAAACCAGTGCTAGAAGATATGAGCGTTACAGCTCTCAAAGATGAAATAATTCAAATATATTTGAATGGAAGTGATGTTGATGGAGATAATCTCTCATACTTGGTAGTTAGTGCGCCTACAAAGGGTAATGCCTCAATTGAAGACAACGTTTTATCATATCAAGCTTCAGAATTAGGGAATGATGAAATAGTTGTAAAGGCAAGTGATGGTAGTTTAGAAAGTGACAATGCTCAAATATCAATTGATATAGATTGGAAACTATTGTCGTTTGAAAATTCTAACTCCATAAAATCTTATTCTTTTGCACCTTCAAGCAACGGTTATGTTTTTGCCGGTTCTATTCATTTAGGTAGTAACTCTGGAGATAATAATTTTTACGTTATGGAAGTTGACTCAAATCTTGAAAAAATCTTTGACAAAAAATACACAAACTGGAGCCATACTTATTTCGGAGATGAATTCGTACGTAAAATTATCAATTCACCTGATGGAGGTTATTACTTATTAGGTTATGCTAATATTGGAGGATATGATGTTAGAGATGATTTTTCACTAATAAAAGTTGATAACCAAGGCAATGAAGTATGGACTAAGCTCTATGGAGGAACAGACTCGGAAAAACTCTTCACAGGTAGATTGAATAGCGATGGAACAATTATGTTAGTTGGTTGGACCTATTCTTTTGGAGAGTTTGATGAAAGTGAATGGCAAAATTTTCCAAACGTATACGTGATTAAAGTTGATGCTAATGGAAATGAAATTTGGTCGAACGCCTATGGTGGTGTATTTCAAGATGTTGGGTATTCAATTGAAGAAACAAATCAGGGATACATCGTTACAGGGTTTTCAAATTCATTGTCAGATGGTTTAACTTTAGATACATTAGTTTTGCAAATTGATAAAGATGGAGACCAAATTTCATTCAACACTTTAGGTAATTCAGAACATTCTAACTCTTATAGTGTTAAAAAGTCCCAAAATGGAAATTTTATTATAGCTTCTAATGTTGGGAATTTTGATTACAGTATCATTCAATTATCTGAAATTAATCTTGATGGTTCTATTTCTTGGAAAAAAGATTATCCTGTAGATTATATGGCAATTGCTAATGATGTCATTGTGACTGATAATTTTTATTATATCATTGGATATACTAGATCATCCACAAAAAATAATGATGATATTATTATTATTAAGACAGACTTTAGTGGAAATGAAATCTGGTCTAAAACTTACGGAAACGATGAAAATGAATATGCCTATGAAGGTCAATACATTGATAATAGTTTATTGATAACTGGTTTCTCTGAATCAGATAAGGAAAGAATTATATTTCTAAAAGTTGACCTTGATGGTAATCGAATTTTTTAATTTTCTAATCAAACTCTAACCAACGAAATTTTTCATTCCTTACAAAATATGCATATTGGC
>JAYPSX010000132.1:0-4223 GCA_038133315.1 Hyphomicrobiales bacterium | reverse complement strand
TAACGGGGCGTAGCGCAGCCTGGTAGCGCAACTGGTTTGGGACCAGTGGGTCGGGAGTTCGAATCTCTCCGCCCCGACCAATATTCTGATAATAATGTTTGATCTATAACATAATGAAAGCAAAAATTTACAAACCTTCAAAAACATCTATGCAGTCTGGCACTGGTAGAACAAGGAAATGGATTCTCGAATTTCAAAGAGAAAAAAATAAATTCAAAGAATCCTTGATGGGATGGACAGGTTCTTCTGATACTTCTGAGCAGGTTAGGCTTTATTTTGAGAGTGTTGAGGATGCGATTAATTTTGCTAATAAAAATAAGATTGAATATAGTTTAGTTAGTGAAACAAAGAAGAAGTATTTTGCAAAATCTTATTCAGATAACTTTAAATTTGAAAGAAAAGATAAGTGGACTCACTAGCAATTAAAAATGGCCCCGTAGCTCAGTTGGATAGAGCAGTAGATTTCTAATCTGAAGGTCCGAGGTTCGAGTCCTCGCGGGGTCGCCATAAAACAAAATCAATAACATATTGTTGGAAAAAAAATTAATCATTTACAATATATTCTTAAACGTTAATAATAACTCGTAATTCCTTAACCATACAAGAGTGTAATTTGAGGTAAAACAACTGAGTATTTTAATTGATAGAGTAAGAGGATATTTGAATAGTCTAGATCGTTTTATAAGAAAAGTTACAGACTATCTTCAAATTATTGCTGCAATCTGGCTTGTTTTCGTAGCGCTAACTATTGCAGCGGAAGTTGCTTTCAGAAATTTTGGACTTTTTTTAGGCGCTGACCAGATTGTTCAAAACTCTGTACCTGCGATAGTTTTCTTGCAAGTGCCATTTGCTATTGTCGCCGGTACAATGCTTAGAACAACTATCCTATTTGGTTTTGTTAGAAAACGTATCAGGATGAGTTTGAATTTTCTATCATATGTAATAGGTTTTGCATTATTTTTGGGAATTGCTGTAGGGGGTTGGTCTGATATGATACGAGGATGGGAAATAAAAGAGTATCAAGGGATTGGTGCTGTAGAGTTTCCAGTTTACATTATTAGAACCGTTATTGTCTTCGCATCACTTATAGTAACACTAATATATATAAATCTTGCCAGTAGAGCACTACTGGGTACAGATAATACACCACTTGCTCAAGATCCAAATGAGCGAGTTGAGCCGCATTTATAGGATATCGATATGGATTTAGAACTCTTAATGATGGTGACATTATTTGGTATGCTGGTTGCAATATTTGCCGGTATACATATTGCACTAGCACTAGGTGCAACTGCAATGATTGGGACTTATATCATTTTTGGGAACGTCTATCTTGCTGCTAGCTTAGTTGGAGGTGCAGCATATGAATTAATTCGAAATCATATCTTTATGACGATACCTCTGTTTGTTCTTATGGGAGATTTTTTATCTAAAAGTGGAGCAGCAGCAGATTTGTATACACTAATTAATAAAGGTTTGCGCGGTGTACCAGGTAGATTAGGTGTGGCAACCGTAACTGGTAATGCCGCATTTGCAGCTGTAACAGGTACATCAATTGCATCTGCAGCAGCTTTTACAAGGATAGCGTGGCCAGAGATGAGAAATGCAGGTTATAAACATTCATTTGCGTTAGGTTCTATTGCGGGCAGTGCTTGTCTTGGTATGCTAATACCGCCAAGTGTTCTATTAATTGTGTGGGGGATTATCACAGAGGATTCAATTGGTAAGTTGTTTGTGGCTGGTGTTATTCCTGGTATAATCTTAGCAACATTGTACGCAGCATACAATATGGTTTCAGCAAAAATGAAGCCCTCCATTGCACCAGAACCAGAAGCTATGGGTGATTTGGAACCGCTTACTAGATCACAAGTTTATTCTGGGCTTTCAATAGTATTTCTAATTTTTATAGTTTTAGGTGGTATTTGGGGTGGTTTATTTACAGCAACTGAAGCTGCTGGTATGGGTGCACTATTTGCCATGGTAATTGCATATTTTAAGGGTTTGACTTTTAGACAACTTGGAGAATGTACGCTTGATGCTGGTAAGACTTCAGCACCAATTATGATATTACTTATAGCTGCTGGAATGTATTCAAAGTTCTTATCACTCGCTGACATACATGGAATAATAGTAACAGCGCTACAATCAATTGGTCTTGAAGGGCTTTGGATTTTAGTCTTTATGGCAATAGTATGGTTGGTCCTTGGGATGCTTCTAGACTCTATATCAATAATTCTGCTCACTGTTCCCTTGTTTATAACCTTAGCAAGCGGTATGGATCCCTATGCATTTGCAATATTTGGCATTTTAGCTATTGAAGCCGGGCTCCTAACTCCTCCTTTTGGACTTATTGTTTATACAGTTAAAGGGGTACTTGCTGGATCGGGTGATGATGTGGCGCTCAAGGAAATATTCGCCGGTTCTATTCCCTATTGGATTATGATGTTATTTGTTATGATCCTGATTGTTATCTTCCCTCAGATAGCAAGTTGGCTAACCAGTTTTGTATAGGATATATCCTCGGGTTGACAATTCTTCAGTAAGAATGTTTAATAATGCTTACGCTTCCATACGAAGTGTTTATTGATGAAAACATAAGGGAGGTTTTTCATGAAAAAAACTATTTTAAGTTTGTTAAGTGCTGTAGCAGTATTTTCAACAGCATTTATCTCAACAGCCTCTGCAGATAATTTTACTCTTAGGATTGGTACAGGTCATCCATCTGCACCAACACCATATGTTAGGAACCTGGAAAATGTATTTGTTCCAAATGTTGTTGCAAGAGTAGCTGCAGAAACAGATCATAATATTAAATTTATTGAAGCTTATGGCGGCACTATCGCTGGTGTGTTTGATACTCTTGAAGCTGTAGAAAAGGGTTTGCTTGATATTGGTGCATACTGTGTTTGCTTTGAAACAGCTAAATTGCTTCCATTAAATTTTGATTATTTTGTTCCATTCACAACTGGTGATTTGCACAAAATACACAAAGTAAAGTCAGCTTTAATTGCTAAATATCCTGAATTAACTGCTGATCTTTCTGCAAAGTATAATCAAGTTTACCTACCAGGTTTAAGTGGATTCGATGACTATGGAGTTGGAACAGTTGAACCATGGAAAAATGCTGTAGAATTAAAAGGTCGTAAGATCGTTGCTGCAGGTCCAAACTTACCATGGGTAGAACTGTTTGGTGCTATCCCTGTTACTTCTACATTACCTACAATGTACAATGATATGGCAACTGGCGTTGCTGAAGGTACGGTTATCTTCCCAACAGCTCATGGGGGAGGATATAAGTTCTTTGAAGTTGCTCCTTATTGGACAGTCACTGGTTTTGGCGCTATGAACCAAAATATTTTGACAATTAATGCAGATACTGCAGCAAAACTACCAGCTGATGTAATGAAGATTATTGAAGAGGAAGCTCTTGTGTATGGGATTGCTGTGAATGAAGATGCATCAGTTAATTACTATAAAGGTTTAGCAAAGCTTGTTGAAGAAGGTCAAAAAAGAGGTCTAAGTGATACTGTGTACTATTTACCAATAGAGCAGCAGGCAATTTGGGCTGAAGAACTTAAAGATTGGCCAAACCAAAGAGCTAACGATATTCTAAATGAATATGGTATCGATGCTATCAAAATTATGGATGAATATATGGACATGATGGAAGACGAAGGTCACGTTTGGCCTGTAAGGTACGAATTCAAGAAATTATAATCCATAAAACTTAACTAAGCTAAACAGGTGGTATTCAATCAATATCACCTGTTTTTTTTCGGAAAACACAAAACATGAAACGTAATTTATTCATAATGTTATCAATAACACTGTTTTCAGCAATATTGGTAACGATGTTTATTAGTGCCATAGTTACATTCCTTTCTATGAATGATAGATCAATTTTTTTCAATGTTTGGCCAAAAAATTGGTTGGTTGCATCAATTGTAGGTTTTTTTGCGATCTTAACAATGAGGCCTGTGGCAATTAGAATATCAAATTTACTTGCCAATTTAATATACGGAAAAAACAAAAGTTAGATTAATTCAGTGGAATAATACTAATAAAACTTCATATTACTCCTGCAAATATTAAAATAAATTCTATTATTTCTGTAATTTCATAAATTCGAATTTTGCAAAAATATTTTTTAACTGTCATAGGAGAAATATCAAAATGTTAAATAAACTATTTGGTTTAGATCAAAATAAAACATCTGTGAAAAC
>JAYPSX010000131.1:1239-4234 GCA_038133315.1 Hyphomicrobiales bacterium | reverse complement strand
TGGCACGTTGATTTTGATCTATTTCTTCGTTTTGAAGTGTTTCAATGAAGCCACTGATGGTCGTTAATGGGGATCTTAATTCGTGACTTACATTTGCAATGAGATCCTTTCGAACATTCTGGAATTTTTCTTCAATGGTTTTGTCTCTGATTATCATAATGCCTAAATTATTTTTCTTATGGTGGTAGGAGAGCTCAAGGTTATGTTTGCCAATGCTTGAATTGTATAAAAACATTGTATCGATTGATCGATTTTCATTAATAGAATCAATCAGTTCGCTATTCCTAATTACATTATATATTGGGATATCTATTATTTTATTCCCAAAATATTTAATGGCAATTTCATTAGCAAATAATATATCATAATCTTCTGACACAATAATAACTCCCTCGCTCAGGTGATTCAGTAAGTTATTAAATTGCTTTCCGTATGACATCTGCCTTTCACCAATTTTGTTTTATGTATTTGTATAAAAGTTAGCATTTTCTTGTATAAATTTAAACCTCGCATCTGCTTTTGAGCCCATCAATTGATCAATTATTAGTTCATAATACTCCATTGGTGAGTTATGGATTGAGACCTGAATTAATTTCCTTGTCTCTTTGTTCATGGTGGTATCTCTTAGTTGATTGGGGAGCATTTCTCCTAATCCCTTAAATCGAGAAATCTCTACTTTTGATTTCTTAAATTGTTTTTCAATTATCATTTCCCGATCATTGTCATCAATTGCATACACGATATTATTTCCACCTGTGATTTTGTACAAAGGAGGTGCGGCTATAAAAAGATGATTGTTAACAATAAGTTGTGGCATTTCTTTAAAAAAGAAAGTGATAAGTAATGCTGCGATATGAGCTCCATCGACATCCGCATCAGTCATAATTATTACTTTTTCATAGCGAAGGTTTTCATCAGAATATTTATCAGATGTTCCGCATCCAAGTGCTTGAACTAAATCTTTTAATTGTTGGTTTTGATAATATTTTTGTGCGCTACTGTTTGCCACATTAAGAATCTTACCCCTCAAGGGAAGAACAGCTTGATATTTTTTGTCTCTTGCTTGTTTTGCAGATCCACCAGCTGAATCCCCCTCTACAATAAATAATTCCGTACCCTCTGCTTTCTCTTCAAGGCAATCAGCTAATTTTCCTGGAAGTCTCAGTTTTCTAAGAGCAGATTTTCTATTGAGATCTTTTTCATATTTTTTGCTAATTCTTGAATTAGCCGTGCTGATGAAAAAATTAATCAACTTTTCTGCTTCAGATGAATTTTCTGAAAGCCAGTGATCGAAATTATCCGCTATTATTGAACCAGTAATAGTAGTTGCAATTTTTGAACTAAGCTTCTCCTTTGTTTGACCTTGAAACTCAGGTTCGTTTATGAAGATTGATAGCACTCCATCCATACAACTTACGATGTCATCGAGGGTGATTATTTTTGAATTTCTTATTCCAATAATTTCTGCATAATTTTTTATCGATTTCAATATTGCACTTTTAAATGCATTTTCATGAGTTCCCCCATAAATAGTAGGTATTGTATTACAAAAAGATTTGAATTTATTTTTATCACTAGCTGACCAAAGCAGGGACCATTCAACTTTTCCGTCTTTTGATTTAGTGGTTGAAGATCCTGAGAAAGTATTGGGAATAAGTAGGTATTTTTTGTCTATATCTTCGTTGACGAAGTCATTTATTCCATTTGGGTAGTAAAAACTCAGTGATTGAAGCTCGGGGTTATGTTCTGTTTTATTGTGCCAATTGATTTTCAGCCCACCAACAAGGTAAGCTTTTGTTTTAATAATTTCTATTATTTCGGTGGCTTCAAAGTTTATAGTTGGATCAAAAATTGTATAGTCAGGTTTAAAAGTTATCGAAGTACCATCATTTGATTTTGTTACACCTTTTTTTTCTAACTTTGTTACAGGTTTGCCGAATTTGTATTCTTGTATATATAAATTCTTATCTCTAATAACCTCAACCGTTAGATGTTCAGATAGAGCGTTTACAACAGAGATACCAACACCATGAAGTCCACCAGAAGTTTTATATGAGTCATTATCAAATTTTCCTCCGGCGTGCAGAGTTGTCATTATTATTTCTAGTGCAGATTTATTTGGTTGTTTAGGGTGGGGGTCTATTGGAATACCTCTACCATTATCACTAACAGTGATAGTGTTGTTCTGGTCTAAAAC
The DNA here is from genome assembly GCA_038133315.1 of Hyphomicrobiales bacterium. Lineage (GTDB taxonomy): Bacteria > Pseudomonadota > Alphaproteobacteria > Rhizobiales > TMED25 > TMED25. The sequence goes on along the minus strand of JAYPSX010000131.1, from coordinate 2,037 downwards.
GATATCAATTGTATCAGCATACCCAGCCACCACTTCGTCAACACAGTTATCGATGACTTCATTAAATAAATGATGTAATGCCTTTGAGTCTATTCCACCAATGTACATTCCCGGTCTTTTGCGTACAGGCTCCAACCCTTCAAGGATTGTAATATTTTCGGCAGTATATGAATTGTTTTTTTTAACTAGTTTTTTTGTATTTAAATTTTTATATGGTTTTTGTATTGGTTGGGATGTTTTTTTATTATCCTCAATAATGTCAAAGAGATCATTCATTTAAAAACTTCTTATAGAATCAATAATTTAGAATAATTATATACAAACTCTCAAGATAAAAAAAAACTAAAAGCAACAATTAAGTTACTTTTAGTTTTTTAAAGTGATTTTAAAAAAGATATTTAGCTTATACGCTGTAGTACATATCAAACTCTACAGGATGAGGTGTGTGTTCAAACCTAATAACCTCTTCCATTTTAAGCTCAATGTAAGCAGCTATTTGATCTTTTGTGAACACATCACCAGCTGTTAAGAAGTCATTATCTTTTTCAAGGCATGCCAGAGCTTCTCTCAGACTTCCTGCAACGGTTGGTATCTTTTTAAGTTCTTTGAGTGGTAGATCATATAGATCTTGATCGGATGGTTTCCCTGGATGAATTTTGTTTTTAATTCCATCGATACCAGCCATTAGCATTGCAGAAAATGCTAGGTATGGATTTGCGGATGGATCAGGGAACCTAATTTCAATCCTTTTAGCTTTTGGTGATTTACCAAATGGTATTCTGCATGATGCAGATCTGT
>JAYPSX010000131.1:0-1139 GCA_038133315.1 Hyphomicrobiales bacterium | reverse complement strand
ATCCTTTTAGCTTTTGGTGATTTACCAAATGGTATTCTGCATGATGCAGATCTGTTTCTTGCTGAATAAGCTAAAAGAACAGGGGCTTCAAAACCTGGCACTAACCTTTTGTAGGAATTAGTTGACGGGTTCGTTAATGCATTAAGTGCTTTTGCATGTTTAAGAATTCCACCAATATAGAATAGTGCTGTTTCAGATAGTCCAGCGTATTGATCTCCGGCAAAAACAGGTTTGCCGTCTTTCCAGATTGATTGATGGCAATGCATTCCAGATCCGTTATCACCATAAATTGGTTTTGGCATAAATGTTGCAGTCTTGCCATAAGCGTTAGCGACTTGATGTATAACATACTTGTAGATTTGCTGATGATCTGCAATTTTCGTTAGAGTGTCGAACTGGATGCCGAGTTCGTGTTGTGCTGCTCCAACTTCGTGGTGATGTTTTTCAGTTACTACGCCCATTTCTTTCATGACACTTACCATTTCAGAACGTATATCTTGAGCAGAGTCAACAGGAGGGAGAGGGAAGTATCCACCTTTTGTACGCGGTCTATGTCCTAGATTACCAGATTCATATTCGGTTGCTGTATTTGATGGCAGTTCAGTGCAGTCGAGTTCGAAACCTGTTTGGAATGGGTCAGCTGCAAATCTTACATCGTCAAACATAAAGAATTCAGCCTCTGGGCCAAATGTTGCTGTGTCTCCAATGCCAGTAGATTTTAGATATGCCTCAGCTTTTTTTGCAATACCTCTTGGATCTCTCTCATAACTTTCACCTGTTACAGGATCTAAGATATCACAGAATATTGCCATTGTAGATTGAGCAAAAAATGGATCAGCATGAGCAGTATCAGGGTCAGGCATCAGAACCATGTCTGATTCATTGATTGCTTTCCAACCAGCGATTGATGATCCGTCAAACATGACGCCATCGGCAAAGGCATCATCATCCATTTTTTCAGAGTCCATACTTACATGATGCACTTTTCCTTTTGGGTCTGTAAATCTTAGATCGACAAACTTAATATCATTATCTTTAATTTCTTTTAAGATATCACTTACTTTTGGCATATTATTCTCCTTTACTAAATAGCCTCTTCACCAGTTTCACCAGTTCTGATTCTTACAACATCATCAATG
>JAYPSX010000130.1:0-4248 GCA_038133315.1 Hyphomicrobiales bacterium | reverse complement strand
AAAGTGTTACATTGAATCAAGGATCAGAATACGACACAGAAAAAGCAGCTTTTTCACAAATAATGCGTGCAGGGGCTTTTGGTAAAAATGGAATTAATTTGAAAAACAACAATCAAGAGGTTGATCAAATTAATGGCGTGGTAAATGACGAAGATACAATATCAAAATCTATAGAAAATATTGACGTGTTATCCGAAGAAAAGTATTCGGGTGCGAAACCATATTTGGAAGAAAACCTTAATGCTAAATTGGGCGATAGACAGAACATTGAAAAAGCCCAGATTAAAGCAATAGATAACCTGGAGAAAATAGACACTAAAAATACGAGTTCTGTCAGAGAAGTAAACATAGAAAGCGTTAAAAATAATTATAATAATCTAAAATCAAACAATATTATAAATAATGCCCATATTGCTCAAACAAGCTTTAATGAAACAAGATACTTAGAAATAGACCTTAGCAACTACAAAATTGATGGCAATATTTTTGAGTCTCAAAATCATCAGATAAATAGAGATATTTACGAAAAATTAAGCAGCTATTTAGGTTTAGAAGTAACGAACCTAGTTCAAAAGAAAGTAGATGGCCGGTATAAGATAACTATGTCCTTATATCCAGAAGATTTGGGAACAATTGAAATGGATGTAGAGTACTCAGCTAAGCAAGGTATACATATAAACTTGGTTGGAGAAAATGGCAGGGTATCGCAAATCTTTCAGGAAAATCTACATTTACTGAAGCAAAGCTTTCAAAATAACTCAGGATTAGAATTAGATATAACCTTAGGGCACCGGAGTGACGAGTCTGCAAACGAGAATGGTCAAAAATCAAGAGATAATGCTGCAGAACTATCAGATACTCAAGAACCAGATATGCTAGTTGAAGAAAAGAGTCGTATTATTACGGCAAAATCAAATCGGATAGATAAATTAGTATAGTCAATTGTGATTATTGGAATTTAGGTAAATATTATGGCTGAAGAAAATGAAAATACCGGTGAAGGTATATCCCGTAGAAACATCATCTTATTTAGTATCGCTGGGTTACTTGCCGTATTATTAATCGTTGGAATTATTCTCAGCGTTTTGTTTTTCACGGGTGTCTTAAGCACCAGTGATGATCTCGAAACCAGATTGGCTGAATTGGAAAATGGAGGGCAGTCTTCTTCCGAATCTGATGAAGATGACGAGGAAAGCGATGGACCAAGACTACTTGAACTACCAGATTCAAATAGATTAGATACTCTGTACTACACATTTGCACAACCTTTTGTTGTGAATGTATTAAATTCCAGAAAAGTTATGCAATTAAATTTAACCATAAGCACACATTATGATCAGCAGGTAATAGATAACATTACTAAACATGAGCTAGCTGTAAGGTCCGCTGCTTTAGAGTATTTATCGTTTATTACTGAAGAGCAGATTGCTGAAACCGGATTCAGACAAAAAGTTGGAGAGGAGCTCGCTGTTGTATTGAATGCAGAGCTAGAAAATGTTGAAGGATTTGGTGGCATAGAAAGGGTACTTTTTACTGAATTTTTGATGCAGTAGATAAAATGGCGAATAACGATAAAGATACGGCAATAACTGAAGACGAAATGGAGGCCTTGTCGTCCATTTTTGATGATGATGCACGTATGATAATTAATCCATCAGGCAAATCAGCAGCTATCTCACATGATATAGCAAAAGAAGATAGTTCATTAGGATTCAATCAGGCAGCAGTAGATCTTGTTAATGAAAGATTTGCAAGACAGTTGCGAATGGGTCTAATTGAAGTACTTAGGACTACCCCAAGGATTACAACAGATAAAATTAAAATACTTACGTTTCGAGAGTGTACAGCAAATTTGAAAGCTCCCCTGGCTATTAGTACTATAAGAATGGATCCGCTTCGGGGAATGAGTCTGATTATTATCGACCCTAAAATTATATTTTCTGCACTTGATAGCTTTTTTGGAGGGTTTGGGAAAGGTATTGATAATTTAGCCGCCACAAGAATATTTACTCCAACAGAAGATACTATCATTGGTCTTTTGATGAACATTATTCTCGCATCATTGAAAGAAGCGTGGTCACCAATTATCCATTTAGAATTTCATAAAGTCGGGCAAGAAGTAAATCCAGCGTTCGCACAAATTGCTGACGATGAAGAGTTAATGTTATTGAGTAATTTTGAGTTTAAATTAGCAGACAATGAAACAGGTAGAATTCAGTTTATTCAACCATTTTCCTTATTGAAACCAATAAGAGATTTGCTTCGTAGTAGAACTCAAACTAATGATGAAGATGAGCAGTCTACAAGATGGACAAATAGTCTTCATCAGGCGATTGAAGATGTAAGCCTAAAATTTTCAGTGCAAATTGGCGAACTAGATATGCTATTTGGTAATCTTCTAAATTTAAAAGAAGACCAAATTTTAAATTTTAATTATTTTGATAATGCTAAAATATATATCGGGGATACCCCATGCTTTACGGGCAAAGTAGGCCAACTCGATGAAAATATTGCGGTCAAAGTGAAAAATAATATTGTCGAATAATGGAAAATCAAGATGGCTAATGAAAAAGACGACGTCTTACTTAATAAAAATAAAGAAGATAGCGATTTGACTGAAGACAATGCTCCTTTCCAGGGATTGAGCTTAGATAATGAATTATTACAAAATATACCTGTAACTATATCCGTAGAGGTAGGTAGAACATCCTTGCCTATTAAGGCGCTAATGAGACTAACGCAGGGGTCGGTAGTTGAATTAGATAGACTCGCTGGGGAGGCTTTAGACTTATTCGTTAATGATACATTAGTCGCGCAGGGTGAAATCGTCTTAGTAAATGAAAAATATGGTATTAGATTGACTCAAATTGTCCCAAAAAGTGCTAGACTTGAGTCGATACGCTAAAATAAGAAATATTGACTAATCATTAATGGATATAACTAGTATTGCGAGGGTGCTCAGTGCACTTTTCTTTGTAATTACTGGCTTAATTCTATTTCTATATTTTTTAAAGAAAAAAAACCCATTTTTACAAAATAGAAATGGATTAATTAATATACTCGATAGTGTGAATCTTGATAACCAAAGAAAGATGTATTTCGTAGAGGTTTCCGGCAAAAAGATTCTTTTAGTTTTTTCCGGGAATAGTGTCAAAAGCATAGAGATCACTTAAAAAATTTCATGTTTGAAAAATCCATAAACTTCTTCGCTCATATAATCAAAATTAAACACTTTTCAAATATTTTCCTTTTCTTTTCTTCTATACTCTTTTCCTCAGTAATTTCCGCGCAGCAAGGGTTTCCTGTACTTAATGTGACCCAAGATGCCGCTGGTGCTGAATATAGTTTAACTTTACAAGTGCTAGTCCTTATGACTGCACTGACCCTACTTCCATCCCTAGTTATAATGATGACGTCCTTTGTTAGGATAATTATTGTACTTTCTTTACTAAGGCAAGCCATAGGCACAGCGCAAACCCCACCTAATATTGTTCTTATTGGGATCACCTTATTTTTAACATTTTTTATTATGTCACCAATATTCAATACTGTTTATGAAGATGCATTCACACCTTATATTGAAGAGGAAATTCAAGCACAAGAAGCTATAGATATAGCTATAAATCCCATAAAAGAATTTATGATTTTCCAGACCCGAGAAGATGATTTAATAATGTTCTCTGAACTTGGAAGCTATGAATACAATGGTGTTGCTGAGGATGTTCCTTTAAATATTTTAATACCATCATTTATGACTTCGGAACTTAAGACTGCCTTTACGATAGGATTTTTAATCTATATACCTTTTGTAATTATTGATTTGATTGTAGCAAGCGTCTTAATGTCGATGGGTATGATGATGCTCTCGCCCATGATGATCTCAATGCCATTTAAATTGATGTTATTTGTTCTTGCTGATGGGTGGATATTAATTATGCAGTCATTAACTGCTAGCTTTGCTTTATAACAATGAATGATACAGATGTTGTAAATGTTGCCCAAGATGCATTACTTATGGCGGTATATATCGCGGGCCCGCTTCTTCTTGGCATACTAGTTGTCGGATTTATTATCGGACTTATTCAGGCTGCTACATCAATACAAGAGATGACTCTAAGCTTCATTCCAAAATTAATAATTTTGATTGTAATAATATTTTTCCTTGGTAATTGGCAAATTACTGTCTTTGTAGACCACTTCCAAACCTTATTACAAGAAATACCACTCTATATAAGATGATAAGTTACT
>JAYPSX010000129.1:2932-4288 GCA_038133315.1 Hyphomicrobiales bacterium | reverse complement strand
TTGACTTCTCATTTGAGTTAATTTTGAAAAAACTATGATTTTGGTCAATTTTTTTGATTGATATTTCTGAGTTATTTTTAATTTCTTCTTTTTCATTTTCAGTTGAGTTATTTATTTGTGAAAATGAATTTGACTCTTCTTCTCCCTTAGAGGTTTGATTTAAATTGTTTTGGTTTATTCTTGGAATTGAATAATTTTTATTAAAGGTAAAACTTGTTGAGTCAATATTTTTGACATTACTTTGAATTCCTGTAGCCACAACTGATACTTTAATCGATCCCTCAAGACTCGAGTCAAAGGTTGCGCCTAGAATTATATTTGCATTATTATCAACTTCATTCCTTATTCTAGTTGCTACTTCATCAACTTCAAATAAAGTTAGATCTTCACCTCCAGTAATTGATATAAGAAGGCCCTGGGCTCCTTTCATTGAAACATCATCTAATAAAGGATTTGATATTGCTGCTTCTGCTGCCTCAACTGCTCGTTTTTCACCACTAGCTTCTCCAGTTCCCATCATAGCTTTACCCATACCTTGCATGATTGATTTTACGTCTGCAAAATCAAGGTTAATCAATCCTTCTTTCACCATAAGATCAGTTATTCCTGATACACCAGATAGCAGAACTTGATCTGCCATCGCAAAAGCATCAGAAAATGTAGTTTTTTCATTTGCTATTCTAAATAAGTTTTGATTAGGAATAACAATGAGTGTATCAACGTACTTACTCAACTCTTCGATACCCTCATCTGCTATCTGCATTCTTCTAACGCCTTCAAATTGAAATGGTTTTGTTACTACAGCAACTGTTAATATGCCCTGTTCTTTACACAACTGAGCTATAACTGGAGCAGCACCTGTTCCTGTACCACCGCCCATACCTGCGGTTATAAATACCATATGTGATCCTGCAGAGTAATCTAGGATTTCTGCTTGTGCTTCTTGTGCTGCAGCTGCACCAATTTTTGGCTGAGATCCGGCTCCGAGTCCTTCTGTTAGACTTGTGCCCATTTGTATTCTTCTCTCTGCACTCGACATAGCCAGTGCCTGCGCATCTGTATTAGCAACAACAAATTCAACTCCATCCAAACCCTCTTGAATCATATTATTTACTGCATTGCCGCCAGCACCGCCGACACCGAAAACAGTAATTCTAGGTTTTAATTCACTCATTGCATCTGGAATTTTTAAATTTATTGTCATGATGATCTTCCTGTATTTAACATTATTATTGTCATTGTTTACTTAAAAACTGTCTTTAAACCACCTAATCAATTTTGAAAAATAACTGTTGGTCTGATTATAAGATAATGCTCTAGTGGTTATTTTTTTATTAACAAAAGTTTCATTCTGTG
>JAYPSX010000129.1:0-2832 GCA_038133315.1 Hyphomicrobiales bacterium | reverse complement strand
CCACCATATAGTATTTTTAATTTTTCAGCCTCTTTCTCTGATGTACTTAACGTTTTGGCAATTTCTTTTGTAATATTGCTACCACCAAGTGGGATAACTCCCGCAGATAAAAGTACATTATCTGAAAATATTGAATAGGATGTTGTTCCTGAGCCTATATCAATCAATATGGAACCTATATTTGCCTCATCACTTGATAAGGTGGCAATAGCACTTGCAATAGGGGTAAAAAGGACTCTTTCAATTTTCAAATGTGCATTTTCAACAATATTATTTAGATTTTGGATTATCGATCTATTACAAACTAATTGATTAAGGTTGATCTTCAACAAATCTCCATACATCCCAATTGGGTCTTCAATAAAATATTGCCCATCCATTGAAAAACTTATTGGAATGGTGTCAAATGTATACATATTATTTTCATTATTCTGCTCTTGAATTATATTGTATGCATTAGATAAATCTTTCTTACTTACCTGCACCTCCCTAATTGGAGCAGAAATTTCATATAAATTTGACTCAACTTGGTATGATGTAATATTAACATCAATTTTATCTACCGTTACTGATGCAATCTTTTCGGCATCCTCAATGGCTGACCTTATCGCTAGTTCTAGCAAGGTTGGATCAGTAATCATTCCATTTTGAAATCCTTCCGATCTATGATGACCATATCCTAATATTTCATAACTTGGAAAATTATCTGGTGTAAGAGTATTTCTAGAAATTAAACATACAATTTTATCACAGCCAATATCCAAAATTGCATTAATTGGTTTATGTTTCTTTGTGACAGGAAATTTACCTGACATTCTATCAAACGTCATTAATTGCATTTTAAATATTCATATTGTATTAATGTTACCTCTGTCACCTATTTGGGTAGGCATTATATCAATGCGATCTTTCAATCTCATATCAATTATATCCACGTAACGACTCAATAATAACTTCTCATTATCTAAACGCTCGAGTTCTACAATTGCTTCAGCAATTTTAGTCTCAGGTAAATGTATAGTAATGCCATTGTATAATCTCACCGTCCACCTTCTATCACCAACTCTCAAAATTGATTTTACTTTCTTATTGAAATAGGGAAATTGCTGAAGAATATTTATAATATCAGGGATTTCAGTGAGTGCGTTGTAACCAGCAACAACTTTTAGATTATTAAAGTCAGCTGGGTTTAATTTTTCAATTATGTTTGACTCGTCATCAACTAGGTATTTTTTCCCATCAAAGAACCATATTGCAATGGGGTTATGCTCATAAATATTTATTTCGAGTGTGGAGGGATAAATTTTCTTAATTTCAGATTTCTTCACCCATGGAAGCTTATTAACTCTACTCACTACTTCAGTAATATTTAATGACCAGATTGACTCATTCGAACTAAGACCAATAGTCTCAATTACATCAGAGCCTTTAGTATGCGAAGCACCATTAATTTTTATATTCTGTACTTCAAGATGAGAAATAAAATTACTTACATTGTAAATTTTATTTTTACTATTATCAGTGAATAGACTGTAACTAATATATGAAAATAGGATTAATAGAGAAAGGATAGCTAACCATTTTAAATTGAATTTATTTAATCGCTCAAAAAATTTTAGTTTCATATTCATAAAAATTAACTCAAAACTTATAAATTTAATTACCTTTTTGAAGACGCATCACAAATTATCCAATCCACTAATTGATCAAATGATATCCCAGAATATTCTGCTAATTCTGGCAATAATGATTTCTCGGTCATTCCGGGCTGTGTATTTACTTCTAAACAGACAAGTTTTTCTTCTTGGTCTTCTATTCCATATCTAAAATCCACTCTGCTTACTCCCCTACAACCAAGACAGTTATGTGCCTTTAAGGCGTATTCTCTCATTTTTTCGTAAATATTTGGTTTAAGATTTGCGGGTATTATATGTTTTGTATTGTCACTCAGATACTTATCCTCATAACCAAAATAATCACTCTTTGTCTGTATTTCTGCAATATGAGTAACTTCTTGACCGATAACACCACAAGTAAAGTCCATACCATTAACAAACTCTTCTGCAAAAAAATTATCATCATTTGAGTGATTATCTTTTCTAAAATTATCTAGTTCATTTTGGTTTGATATGATTTTAATATCCAGACTAGAGCCACCATTAATTGGTTTGATAATAAATGGAAAATGAAGATTTTTATCTTGATTTCTAAATTTGATATCGTTTGCAACAGGAATACCATTATTTTTGAAGAACTCTTTTGATATAAGTTTGTTCATAGCGCGAGATGAAGCCATCACTCCTGAATGTGTATAGTTCAAATTTAAAAACTCAAATATTGACTGTATTTTTCCGTTCTCTCCCCAAGATCCATGCAAACAATTAAAAACAATGTCAAATTCTGAGGTGACCAATTTTGTTGCTATGTCATAATCAGGATCCAAAACTTCAAGATCATACCCAAGATTAAGGATAGCTTTTTTGCACTGATTACCACTTTGAATGCTTATTTCTCTTTCTGGTGAAATCCCTCCCATAAGTAATAAAATTTTTCTTTTGTTTTTCATAAATTTATACTAGGTCCATTACCTAACCTTCTTATTTCCCATTCTAAATTAACACCCGTTTCTTCCATGACAGTTCTTCTAACGCGCTCTCCTAAGAGTTCTATTTGGTAGGCGGTAGCACCGCCTCCATTAATAATAAAATTTGAATGAAGTTTTGATAAGAATGCATCTCCAACTGCAAGATCAGCACAGCCCGCTTCTTGTATTAATTTCCATGCCTTTTTATTTGTTGGGTTTTTGAACGTAGATCCACCAGTTTTTTCTGC
>JAYPSX010000128.1:0-4300 GCA_038133315.1 Hyphomicrobiales bacterium | reverse complement strand
TATTTTACTGGTGCCGCCGAGAAGAATTGAACTTCCGACCCCACCCTTACCAAGGGTGTGCTCTACCACTGTTCACCATTGAACCTTGTTAGTTATCAATGATTCTATCATCTGTGGAATCATCTATGCAAGAACATTGTTTATTCATGTGTATTCATCTGTGTATTCTGTTCTCTGATATAGGGCTACTTGGATATACACTGTAAACCCACTGTGCCGCCCCATGCATGTCCCATAGGGGGGTGTATTCCAGTATATATGTCAGCCTTTACTAGAAATTATTTTTTAGATTAAAAGTACCTAAATAATAAAAATATATAATAAATTAATCCTAGATTTAAAAATAATGAAGTAATAAAATTTATCTTTAATGGAAGAGGGCTTTATAAACCTTGTATTAGAAGTTTATAGTGATGAAGCTCCTATAAGATTTTTCCTTAATATAATGGGGGGCTTATTCGCAATAGGCATACTCGGTGCTCTAAATATTTGGGGTAAATCAAATTTTTTAAATAATCTTTCTTCCTCTGTTCCACAATTTTTAATTAGCGTAGGTATTCTTGGAACTTTCTACGGAATCTTTATAGGTCTCATTGAGTTTAACGCAGCAAAAATCAATGAGAGTATTTTAAATTTAATTGATGGCCTGAAGTTAGCTTTCATTACCAGTATTATGGGTATTGGTTCAGCTATCGTTTTGAGAATAGTCCGACAGGTAGTTCCAAAAAAACAAGAAGAAAAGGAAGAAGTTACCGCTGAAGATATTCATTACCAACTAACGGAATTGATTAATGCTATTAATTCTGACTCTGATACCTCACTGGGTTCTCAAATTCAAAAGATGAGATTAGAGACAAATGACAATCTAAATAATTTAAATAAATCCTTCATAGAATTTGCAGAGAAGATGGCAGAAAATAATACCAAGTCTTTAATTGAAGCTATTGAGCAGGTTATGAAAGACTTTAATACAAAAATTAATGAACAAATTGGAGATAACTTTAAACGTCTCAATGAAGGAGTTGAGAAGTTAGTTGTATGGCAAGATAATTATAAAAATCAAATTGCAGAAATGATTGAGCAATTTACTACTGCCTCCCAAGGAATTGAAATTGCAAAAGTAAATTTAATCCAGATTGCTGAAAAAATGGAAAATCTGCCTAAAGCTGCTGATGATATGAAGACATTGATTGAAACAACCCAAGTTCAAATCAATGATCTTGGAGATAAGATGTCCGCATTTGTTGAGATGAAAGATAAGGCAACAAATGTAATGCCAGATATTGAAAAGAAGTTATCGGAAATGTCAGATAATGTTTCTAATCTTGTTACCCAAATGGTAACCAACCTCAATACCTCCTCACAAAATCTTCAAGAAAATGTACAAAAACAATTACAAGATATGCAAATATCATCTAATACCTTTAATGATTTCTTGAAAGAGGCTATACGCGAAAGTACTGATAACCTAAATGGCCAAATCAAAAAACTTGATGAGGCGATGCAAGAAGAGCTCTCAAGGGTAATGAAATTAATGTCAGACAGATTGGTTTCATTATCTAATAAATTTGTTGAAGACTATACGCCTCTCACTGAAAGACTTAAACAAATCATTAATATCTCAAGGAGTTCTAGTTCTAAGTCAAAAAATGGTAACTAATGGCTGTTTCTTTTATTAAAAATTCCAAACCAAAGGAAGAAGACGATTGGATTTCTATATCCGACATGATGGCTGTATTGATGGTCATCTTTCTCTTTATAGCTATCGTTTATATGCAGCAAGTTTTAGAACAATCTAAAATAATAGAGGTTATAGAAAGCCGTATATATAAGGCATTGAATCAAGAATTTCAGGATGATTTTGAAGATTGGAACGCTATTTTAGAAAGAAAGAACTTAACTATTAGCTTTCAAGAACCAGACGTTTATTTTGACACTGGTTCGTGTACCCCAAAAGAAAAGTTTGTCGTTATCTTAAATAGTTTCCTTCCAAGGTATCTAAATGTTTTAGAAAAGTTTAAAGAGGAGATAGAAGAAATAAGAATAGAAGGCCATACCTCTTCTCGATATGAAGCTGCAGAAAGTGTTGATGAGGCATACATTAAAAATATGGATTTATCACAATGTCGTACTCGAGAAGTATTAAGTTATTTGCTTCAGCATCCTGGTGTGCAGGTTAATAAACCTTGGTCGAAAGATAAAATTACTGCGAATGGATTATCTTCTTCTAAAATTATTATTAATCCTGATACTGGGTTGGAGGATGAAGGTAAATCAAAAAGAGTCAACTTTAGAGTTAAAGCATACAATAATCAATTCGAAGATTGGAAAAATTTTATCGAAGAGTTTGGAATAAAACAAAATGAAGATTGATTTTAATATCAAGTCTCTTGATGACTTACTCAATGTAATGGGTGCAAGACTGATTGAAGCTAAAGAAAGTTCTGATTATCTTTCGCCCTTAGACTTAGAAGAAATTAAATCTCAAGAAGGTAAGCAGATAAATATTGATGATATTGCTCCAGATGATGACGGCTTAATAAGGTATTTTGATGAAATTGTAATGATAAATATTAGGGATACTCAAAAGTCCATCTATACAGTTGAAAATCATCCCGAAGAGACAGTTCGCTTTCACGTTGCTTACCATTGTACAACTTTAATGAAAATGAGAGAAAAAGGTAAATATGATAGATATTTTATCTCTCAAAATATGGATGGGGATTTTACTGTTGATGCTTATGAGGACCATAAAAATAGAAACTCCAAAATCAAAACAACTATTTCTAAATTGAAGGTATGTAAAAATTGTCTAAAAGAACTTCAATATAAAGGGTGCACAAAAGAGAGACCCGTACCAAGTGATATTTGGCATGGATTTGATATTCCCGATTTTTTTGAGAACTATCCAAAAGCCCATTTTAAAAAACCTAAATTTGACAAACATACATATAAAGGCTCTGATTACACCTCAGATTTCCCTATGATCCGAAGAGGAATCTTAGAGAAAAGGGAGTATTGTTGTGAGCGATGTAAGGTAGATTTAAGTCAAATGAATCACCGTAAGCTACTTCATGTTCATCATAAAAATAGTGTTAAAAGTGATAACTCACTTCAAAATCTTGAAGTGCTATGTATTGATTGTCACGCAAAAGAACACTCTCATCTAGTTAATCCTCAAAGAATGAAAGATTTGCGAGAAGAGTGTTTGTACATAAAGAGACAACAGGGCAAATGAAAATACTACTTACCCTAATATTACTAATTCCTAGCTTGAGTTGGGGATTAGACAACATTCAGATTATAGAAGACAAGAAGTGCAACGATAATGAAGTTGCTGAATATGACTATTCAATCTCTGAGGAAGTATGTGTTCCTACCTTTCCTTTAAACTACATGGAGAATTATGATGAACTAAATGGTTTCAAAGGAAGGTTGCAAGAAAGTTGCTCTGGTCAAAGAAAATTAGATATTGAAACAAAATATGTGAATGAATTTAGAGTAGATGCCATTAGTATGGATTATGATAATTTTAACGAATATTGCGATGAAAATAGAATTACTATTTCCTTAAATCAATACAGTTTAAGTGAGTTTGACACTCTTGAATTTGAATCAAGCAAGATTATTTATGATAAATTTGTTGGCACTGGGGCTAGCTATATCCCAGGATTTTTAGAAGGCCAAAGCTTTATATTGAAAAACTATGTTTGGTATCAGTTTTGCCCTGGAACTGTTGGTTGTTTAACAAAAGGTTTCTTTGTTAATAATAATCAAATTAAAGTAATAAATATTGATGATGAAATTAATTGCAAGTACGTTGAAGAGTCAGTTTTAGAATGCTATACGTTAACTGAAAGGGAAGATTTTAATTCCTTAAATCCCAAATGCTCTCGTGCTAATTTTCCATACGATGCAACCAGGTTACATTTTGAAGACGGTAATTTATTTAAAAGAGAAATAGTTTCACAAATGCCTATTCCTGAAGCATGTCAGAAAATAAACTCAATAGAAAAAGATACAGCATCTTCCGAAAATAATGAATTAAAAGATGGTTGTAAAAGAATTGAAGACATGAGTACGGGAAAGATAGAGGTTGTCTGTCAATGAAAGTTGTTGAATTAGCCCAATCTCTTTCTATTTGAAAGTACATCTACTAGACTTTTAGCATACCCACAAATACCGCATTGTTTGAAAGTACTATTTAGATTTAATTTGTGGGATAGATGGTTCTTTATCTAGTGCTAAAAAATAATTATTAAAACATTCTTCCATTATTCGAACTACTCTATCCTTATAT
>JAYPSX010000127.1:0-4388 GCA_038133315.1 Hyphomicrobiales bacterium | reverse complement strand
AATAATTCTTTTTGGGGTATACCCAAATATGGTCATAGAGTTAACTTCAGCAAGTGCTTCAAATTTAATTGAAAATTACAATGTTGCAGTTGATCAATATCAATCATTTATAAACTTACAGATTGCTAATTAAGGTGTTATAATGAATATGTTAATCTATATACCGTTATTACCAGAAATTTTATTATCTGTTATGTCAATGGTACTTTTAATGATAGGTGTTTTTAGAAAAAATGAAAATTCATATTCAATAGTATCTAATATTGCCATAGGAACGTTATTATTAATTACTGCGATTATCTTATCAGGAACTATTCCAGATGGTATGGCACTAGGTAATTCATTAATTGTAGATTCTTTTTCACAATATCTAAAAATACTGATTTTAGTCTCAACCATAATAATATTAATAGTATCAAATATATATCTCAAAGATATTAAGTTACTGAAATTTGAGTATATTATTCTAATTCTTATATCTGTAATAGGTATGATGATGATGGTTTCATCAAATGATCTTATCACATTATATCTATCTATTGAGTTACAAAGCTTACCATTGTATGTGCTTGCTTCAATAAGAAATAAATCACTTAAATCAACAGAATCTGGTCTAAAATATTTTGTTCTTGGGGCATTGTCATCATGTATATTATTGTATGGGCTTTCACTTATTTATGGTTATGCAGGATCAATTTACTATTCAGATATTGCATCTTCTCTTGTGGATTATGAAATTGGAATACTAATAGGACTAGCATTTGCTTTGGCGGGTTTTGCCTTTAAAATTTCAGCCGTACCATTCCATATGTGGACACCAGATGTTTATGAGGGGTCACCAACAACCATCACTGCATTCTTTGCCGTAGCTCCCAAGATTGCAGCACTTGGATTAATCACCAGGGTTCTATTTACTGCCCTTCCAACTCTAATACAAGATTGGCAATCGATTTTAATTCTACTCTCAATACTCTCGATGTTATTGGGTGCTTTCTCTGCCATTGGTCAAAGCAATATAAAAAGACTATTAGCCTATTCATCCATAAGCCACATGGGTTTTGCATTGATGGGTGTTATTAATGGATCCATAGAAGGTGTAACAAGTTTATGTCTTTACTTGTTGATATATTTAGTTATGTCACTAGCAATATTTATCTCGATAATAGCATTAAAAAACGGAGACGAGCACATAGAAAATATTAATCAATTATCTGGTTTGTCAAAAACAAAACCAATAAATGCTATTGTTATTTCAATACTTCTATTTTCAATAGCTGGCATTCCTCCTCTTGCAGGTTTTTTTGCTAAATTTTATGTGCTCTATGCAGCAATTAGTGTGGAATTGTATTATCTTGCAATATTTGGAGTTCTGTCTAGCGTTATTAGTGCATTTTATTACCTTCGTATTATAAAGATTATGTATTTTGAAGAGTCAGTTACTACATATGATCCAGTGTCTAAAAGATTAAGTTCGATTATTTACTTACTAACAGCTTTCACTTTATTGTTTTTTATAAAACCTTCTATATTTATATCGTTTGCTGAAACTGCCTCATTAGCACTTTTTTCCTGATGAATTCTTTTAAATTTGAGTCAAATATTGAACACCATGATGTGATTGACTCAACGAATTTACGCGCAATAGATGTTATTATGTCTGAAAGGAAGATTGATTGGATTACATCTTCGGTTCAGACTGATGGCAAAGGTAGAATTGATAAGACATGGTCATCTCCTCAAGGAGGACTATATGCAACCAGGATAATAAACTCTGATAAATTAAATTATTATAATCTTAGTCAGTTTAGTATTTTATCATCAGTAGCTGTTGCAAAGTCTATAGAGAGCTTCCTATCAGGTAAGAAAGTAAGTCTTAAATGGCCAAATGATATTTTTTTATCTAGAAAGAAAGTTGCTGGTATATTAATTCAAAGTATCAACCATAAAAATAGACTATTCGTTATTGTTGGCATTGGTATAAATGTTTTGAGGACACATTCCGAAAGTAATGAATATTCATATATTGAGGATTTTAATAAAGATATTCAATTGGATTTATGTTTTGAAAGTTTAGTAACAAATCTTAATGAAATGATAAATAATTGGGGTTATGGTGAAAAGTTCAATGATGTCAAAGAATTTTGGCTATCAAGATGCAATCATATTGGTAATAAAATAATAGTAAAAACAAATAACACAACAAAAGAAGGATTATTTAAAGGCATTGATAAAAATGGTAATTTGATTCTTTCGTTAAACGGTAAAAACGAATTAATTAATACCAGTAATGTTTTGATAGAAGAGAGTACATGAAAAAAAAAGATCTAGAAATACTATACAGTCCTATCGGAGGAGCTGGTCAAATTGGAATGAATATGTATCTATATGGTTATCGAAGGGCAAAAGGTGATATTAATTGGATTATGGTTGACTGTGGCATAGGTTTTGCAGATGAATATTATCCAGGAATTGATATTCTAATACCTAACATTGACTTCCTGAATGAGAAAAAAAATAAATTGATTGGTATAATTTTAACCCATTCTCATGAAGATCATTATGGTGCAATAAATACCTTAATTAATGATAAAATAGATGTTCCAGTATATTGTACAAAATTCACATCCGAGCTTATTAAGGAAAAAATCTCTGAAGATTTTTCAGACTTATTGTTAGATATTAAATTAATCAAAGATAATGCTAAATTTAAAATTGGTGAATTCAACATTGAATTAATTAATGTCGCACATTCTATTCCTGAACCAAACGCTCTTAAGATATCTATAGATGGATTTAATATTGTTCATTCAGGTGATTGGAAGATAGATGAGAAGCCCGTAATTGACAGAAAGACTGATATAGATAAATTTAAGAAAATTGGATCCGATCAATGTGATGTATTAGTTTGCGACTCTACAAATATATTCAAAAAAGAGACATCATTAACTGAAAGTAAGGTTGGTGAAAATTTAATAAAAGTTATTAAAACAATAAAAGGACTGGCCATAGTCACAACATTCTCATCAAATGTTTCACGTTTAATTTCCATAATTAATGCAGCTAAGGCTAATAATAGGAATATTGTTTTGTCAGGAAGGTCGATAAAGAGGTTTGTTAAAGTTGCGCAGATATCAGGTTATATTGATAAAGACATTTTCTTCAATGATGAGAGAGATCTTCCAAAACTCTCCAAAAAAGATACTCTGATAATTTGTACAGGTAGTCAAGGAGAAGGGAATGCATCCCTCGCTAAAATAGCAAAGGGAAAAAATCAATTAATATCTCTAAATGAGGGTGATGTAGTTGTCTTCTCCTCAAAAACAATTCCTGGCAATGAAAATCCAGTTGGGTTTTTAAAAAATAAGATAATAGAATTTGGAGCTGATATCATCGATGAAACTACAAATGATATTCACACAACCGGTCACCCATCGCGTCCTGAGGTTGAACAACTATATAATTTTTTGAAACCACAGACACTAATCCCGATGCACGGTGAACTTTATCATCTAAAAGAGCATGTAAGGTTTGCTAAAAAAAATAAAATTAGCAATCCGTTATTTGTAAAAAATGGTGATGTTGTCCAACTTTATCCAAATAAACCGTCTGTTATTGAACAAAATGAACCTAGCTTTTATCTAAGAGATGGTGATGTATTGATTAGAAATGATGATTACCTATTGAAGGACAGAAGAAGATTACAGGAATCAGGTGTAATTTTTACAACTCTTGTTTTGGATAAGAATAATGTGTTGTATGTAGATCCAATTATAGAAATTCTTGGTATTCCAAACAAACTAAATGATGTTGAAAACACAAAGAAATTTATTGAACTATCCATTGATAATGCCGTTGACTCACTTCCTAAAGCTAAAAAGAGAGATGCAGATTTTATTTTGGGTTATATAGAAAAATCTATAAGGAATGATCTATATTCAAAATGGGGAAAAAAGCCTATAATAAAAGTTAGATTTACATACGTTTAGGATATATATATGAATTATTTTACACTATTTGGTGTTTATTTTATTATGTGGTGGATTGTTTTCTTTGTAGTGCTTCCGCTAAAGATAGTTACAAATTCAGATCAAGGAATTGATGAAAAAGGCATACATGGAAGTGTGCCAGTCAATCCCAATTTATTGTATAAAATATTAATAACTTCTGCCTTAACACTTGTTTTATTATTGGTGCTAATTGCGATGTTTTATTTTAATATTATGAATATTGACTCAATTTTAGGTACGGCGTGATTTAACGATGAGATTAACTGAATATTTTCTTCCAACACTCAAAGAACTCCCAAAAGATGCTGAGATTATTTCTCATCAGTTAATGTTGAGAACTGGAATGATAAGGCAATCTAGTTCAGGTATATATATATGGCT
>JAYPSX010000126.1:0-4388 GCA_038133315.1 Hyphomicrobiales bacterium | reverse complement strand
ACTGAAATTAACGTTACATCTCCAACAGGTATAAGAGAAATTCACAAACTTACTGGTCAAAATATCGCAGAACATTTTTGGCATGAAGCAGAAAAACTTTTATAATTTAGTCAAAAGACTCTTATTTAATGATTAGTATAAGTAAAATAAGTAAAAAAATTAGAAAATATATTTCGTTAAAATACAACAACGGGATTTTGAGAGTAAAACTTAGACTGAACAAAGAACCCATTAATGTATCCCTAGAGACACGTCTGGCAGATACAAAAAATGAAATAAAGGCTGCTCAACAATTGAGATATAGAGTTTTCTATAGGGAGTTATCTGCTCATCCAAATCTCATAACAAGATTTACAAGAAGAGACAAAGATGCCTATGATAAAATTTGCCAACATATGCTTGTTATCGACAAATCAAATAAAAAAAGAGGTATCCCACTTATCGGAAAGAATAAGGAAAAAGTTGTTGGAACATACAGATTATTACCTCAAAGAACTGCTCATGAAAATAGAGGGTTCTATTCTCAAGATGAATACAACTTGCTACCCTTACTTGAAAGACATTCCCAAAAAAAATTCCTTGAACTAGGTCGTTCTTGTGTTTTGCAGACATATAGAAAAAAATCAACTATAGAATTATTATGGCAAGGAGTTTGGAAATATATTAGAGAAAATGATTTTGATGTTATGATCGGTTGTGCAAGCTTTCAATGCACTGAACCCACTGAAATAGCAGAGGCTCTAAGTTTTCTATATCATTATTCTTTGGCGCCAGAGGAGTGGATGGTTAGAGCATTACCATCTAGATATACAAATATGAATTTAATTGAAAAAGAAAAAATTAACACAAAAGATGCTCTAAAGACACTCCCACCTCTTATTAAGGGTTATCTTCGACTGGGAGCATACATCGGTGATGGTGCCGTGATTGATAAGCAATTTGGTACAATTGATGTATTTGTAATTATGCCTAGAGATAAAATTGAAAAAAGATTTGTAGATAAATTTACTATATAATAAACATTATTAAACAATGTTTTAGACTTATTTTTATATGGCGTTAAATAAAGAAAAAAAAACGGGAGAAAATTTAACTCTCACGCCGATGATGGCCCAATATTCAAATATAAAGTCGCTCTACCCAGATCACTTGCTTTTCTATCAAATGGGTGATTTTTATGAAATGTTCTTCGAGGACGCAATAGACGCTGCCCCTGTTTTAGGAATTACATTAACAAAAAGAGGTTATCAAAACGGCGAAGAAATTCCTATGTGTGGTATCCCCATATCTGCAGTTAATCAATACATTCCCAAATTGATCAATAACGGACAAAAAGTTGCTATCTGTGAGCAGTCAAAAGAAAACACAACTCAAAATAATAAAAAAATTGTAGAAAGAAAAATCACAAGAATTATCACATCAGGTACCCTAACTGATGATAATTTACTGAATTCTAAAAATAATAATTTTTTATTATCAATTTATGATAACAAGCAAAATATTGGGTTATCTTGGTGTGATATTTCAACAGGAGAAATATTCTTTTCAACCACAGAAAGAAAAAACCTTAGCAATGAGATCTGCACAATTAATCCAAAAGAAATCTTGGTCCAGAAAGGTAGTTCTGCACTAATTGATAGGGAAAGAGATTATAAGATAACTGAAATTGACTCACGTAATTTCCAAATAAATATATGTGAAAGACTTATCAAAGAACAATATCAACTATCACAACTAGATGGGTTTGGTATAAATTCTCCTGAACAAATTTCGGCTATAGGAAGCCTTCTTGGCTATATAGAACTGACACAAATCGATAAACGTCCTCTGTTGCAAAGACCAAAAAATAGAACTGACATTGATTATATGTTAATTGATGAGGCGACCCAAAATAGCTTGGAAATTCTTATTAATAACAGGGGTAAAAAACAAGGATCACTTCTTAACTCTCTAGATAAAACTATTACTTCTGCAGGGGGAAGAAAATTGTGTCAACGAGTTATAAGGCCATCAACATCAGTTGATGAGATCAATCTTAGGCTTACTGATATTGAATTTTCTATCAAAAATAAAACATTCTCAGAAAAAGCTAGAAATTTGTTAAAAGAATTTCCTGATATCACTAGGCCACTCCTGAGACTGTCTCTTGGAAGGTCTTCCCCAAGGGATATGGGGTCAATTAGATCGGGTCTAGGAATAGTAAAACTATTTAATAACCTTAATGATCCAGATACAGAACAAAACGTTCCACCCAGAATAAACAATCAATTAAAAATTATTCAGGGGGAATCAAAAAAAAATTTATTCACAACTCTAAACAATGCACTAAATGAAAATCTTCCAAATTCAATTGCTGATGGGAATATATTTAGAGGTGGTTATTCAGAAGAATTAGACAAACTTCGAATGCTGAAAAACAACACAACAAGATTCATTCTTGAGCTGCAAGAAAAATACATTCTTGAAACTAATATAAAAGCACTAAAAATAAAATATAATAACTTTCTTGGTTATTTTATTGAATGTCCTTCAAGTAATGCGCCTCTAATAGAGGAATTGGTTAGAGATAACTCCTTCATTCACAGACAAACACTCAAAAACCAAATCAGATTTACCACGGCTGAATTAAATGAACTTCAAACAAAAATTATTGAGTCATCTCAAAAGATCTATGAATTAGAAGAAAATTATTTCAATGATTTATCCAAAGTAATTATTGAAAACTCAGAATCTATTAATCTCATAAGCGATGCTATAGCCGAGATTGATATTACCATGTCATTCGCAAAATTAGCTACTGAACGCGGTTATTGCAAACCTATAGTAAATGACTCTAAAAAATTTATTGTCGAAAAAGGACGTCATATTACAGTTGAAGATTCCCTTTTAACTGACAAAAATCAGAAATTCATAGCAAATGATTGCACAATGGATGAATACAAAAATGTTCAACTAATTACTGGCCCTAACATGGCAGGCAAATCAACATATTTAAGACAAAATGCCCTTATTGCAATAATTGCTCAAATTGGATCTTTTGTACCTGCTAAATCTGCTGAAATTGGAATTATAGATAAAATTTTTTCAAGGGTTGGCGCCTCTGATGATCTTGCAGCAGGAAGGTCAACCTTTATGGTGGAAATGGTGGAAACATCTATCATTCTAAATCAAGCAACTTCCAGATCCTTTGTAATCATTGACGAGATTGGTAGGGGAACTGCTACTTTTGATGGACTTGCAATTGCATGGGCAACTCTCGAATTTCTTGCTAAGGAAAATAATTGCAGGACAATCTTTGCAACACATTTTCATGAGTTAACAAATTTAACTTTAGAATTAAAAAATATTCAAAATATGGCAATGCAGATAAGCGAAGAAGCTGGAGAAATTATATTCTTACACGAGATTAAAACAGGAATTGTAGATAAATCTTATGGAATACAAGTAAGTAAGTTAGCAGGCTTACCTATGTCTGTTACTCAAAAAGCTGAAATAATCCTCAAAGAACTTGAATCACAAAATTATCTCTCCAGAAAGGATCAGCTATCACTATTTGCTGAAAATAAACACAAAGAAAAATATACAAAAGATCAATTAAGGGATGAATTACTGAAAATTAATATAGAAGATACAACACCCATTGAAGCGTTAAATATATTACTTAAATTAAAAGACATAGCGAATGAGAAAAAATAAAAAAAATTTGATTGAAAATACTGATATCTTATTAGACATAGAAAATATTCGTTCTCTTGTTCTGAAAATACATAATTCAAAACAAAATAAAGGTAAAAAAAATAATAATCGACCTGAAATACTTACAGCATTGAGTAATGCTGTTGATGATGTACGAACTAAAGCTGAAAAATCATTAATTGAACATGGAAGCGGTCTAAGAACTGCGAGAAGTATATCAAAATTTCAAGACGATCTAATAAAAATAACATATGAGTATGTGATAAATTGTGTCTGTATACCAAATGATCCAAATGAAAAAGAAAGCTTGTGCATTGTTGCTGTTGGAGGATATGGAAGAGGAACTTTGGCTCCATTTTCTGATATAGACCTTCTTTTTTTATATCCCAATAAACTTTCAACATGGACAGAATCGGTTATTGAAAATATTCTATATCTATTGTGGGATTTAGGATTTAAGGTTGGTCATGCAACAAGAAATTTAGAGCAATGCCTAAAATTATCAAAATCTGATTTTACAATTAGAACGTCCATACTAGAAGCAAGATATATTCTTGGTGAAATAGAACTATTCGAGAACTTAATCAATAAATTTAATGAAAAAATAGTAGCCAAAACGGCAGATGAATTTATTGAGATGAAACTTGAAGAAAGGGACCAAAGACATCTAACATATGGTTCTTCTCGTTATC
>JAYPSX010000125.1:0-4633 GCA_038133315.1 Hyphomicrobiales bacterium | reverse complement strand
CTTGGTGGCATATTATATTAATTTATTTAGTTGCAACTAAAATTTTAATAACTCGAGAAGATGGTTAAAATTACCCAAAATGGTTGATAGATTTAAAATTAAATTCCTTTTGATATTGGTTTTTACGCTAATACATGCTGACCAATCATATTCAAATCAAGATGGTGAGGCTTACCCTTCTTTATATCTTGAAGCGGACAATTTAATTTATAGCGAAAATAATTCAAATATTTCAGCAATTGGTAATGCAAAATTATTCTATAAAAATTACATTATTGAGGCAGATAAGATTATCTATAAACAAGATATTGACCAAGTGTTAGCAGATGGAAATGTTGTTATGTCTGAGAAAAACAATGTTCGCCTTGAAGCTAATAAAATTACCCTCTCAAATGATTTAAAGGAAGGTTTTATTGAAGGAGCAAATATGATACTGCAGGACGGCAGTAAAATAAGCGCGGAAAAAGCAGAACTGCATTCAGATGAAAATATATTCATGAATGCACGATATACATTTTGTGAGGAATGCATAGAAGATACTAACTGCCCATACACATGGGAATTTATGGCAGATGAAGTCCTCCACAATGTGAATGATAAAAAGTTAGTTTTTAAAAATGTAAAGTTCAAACTATTCGATAAAAAAATTTTTGGAATCCCATCATTTAGTTATCCAGATTTTACTGTTAAAAGACAATCCGGCTTCCTGTTACCCTCATACTCATATTCAAATTTCTATGGTCATGGTATAAAAACCCCATACTTAAGAGTAATTGATCAAACCAGTGACATTACCATCACCCCATTCACAACCACAAGACAAGGTCCCCTATTTGATATCGAATATAGAAAGAAAATAGATAGTTTGAGTGAATTTAGCATTAATCCAACATTCATTCATCAAGCAAATCCATCAACTGTATCACCAGGAAATGAAAGGTTCAGAGCGAGTTTAAAAACCAATGGATCAATGGTGATTAATGATAAATTTAACTGGGGATGGAATGCAACGTTCGCAAGTGATGAAACATATATGAGGAGATATGGGCTGGACAATAGAACAAAATATAACTCAAATATTTACTTGGAGGGTTTAAACAATAAAAATTATTTGAGCTTAGCAGCTGTAAATTACAAAAATCTATTAAATGAGAACGAGCTAGCTCAGGTTACATTATTACCAAGATTTGATCATACTTATTTCTTTAATTTGCCATATTTAAGCAATCTCTCCCTTAATACTAATTTGGTCAATACAAAGAGGATTACTGGAGATGAACAAAGAAGAATTAGCAGTGAAATAGAATGGTACGATAAATATATCACTAAGCAGGGTTTATTATTAAGCCCAAGTTTATCTTTGCGAAGTGATTTTATTAATAGTTTTGATGAATCATCAGATGAACACACAACACTTAATAGGGTTTCAACAGATGCATCAATAAAGGTATCGTGGCCGTTTTTCAATAAATCAAGCTATGGCAAACAAATCATTGAACCTCAAATATCTCTTGGTTATATAAATGATGAAAAAACAAGTGATGATCTTCTAAACGAAGATGCGAATACATTCAACTTCAATACTATCAACCTTTTTGAGAATAATAGATCCCTTGGTTTTGATAAGATAGATAGTGGCTCAAAATTTACACTAGGGCTTGATTATTTTCTTGAAGATGAATTCGGCGGCAATTGGGAATTTAACATTGGAAAATCTTTTCATATAAATGGACTAAATACATTTGCAACCAAAAAGTGGTCAGGTACTAATAATTATCATTCCAATATTGTTGGTTCAATGAGTTATAATCTAAATGAAACAATCTTCCTAGACTATAAAACAAGATATGATGAACAAAAAAATGAGTTTATGGTTAATGAATTTAATTTTGAAATAACTCAACCAAAAAATTACAATATTGGACTAAATTATACAAAAATTAAACCTGATGCTAATTGGTTAAATGCTAGTATCAATAACCCAGCTAACCATGTTGGATTAAGCGAATTCTCAGGGTATTCTTCATTCAATATATCTGATGATTGGTCAATTATTTCATCTGGTACATACAATCTAGAGACAGAGAAACTACTGAACAGCAAAATTGGTTTAAGGTACGATGATGAATGCTTAGCATTTGACATCGCCTATCGTGAAAATTTATTCACTGATAGAGATATTAAAAAAGATAAAGCACTTCTCTTCAATTTTGAACTAAAAACAGCTAAAAGTAACAAATAAGCAGGATGCGTTTCCAAGTTCTAAAGTCAATAGCTCGTTTTTTTTTACTTACTATATTAATTAGCTGTTTCTTTGCACCACTCACAAACGCAGAAAAAATTACAAAAATTATTGCACTAGTGAATGGTAAAGCTATAACCCAATCTGATTTTCAAGATAGAGCAAGTTTTATAAAATCAAACAACCAGGAACTTAATGATGCAATGGTATCCAACAGAGCAATAGACGAGTTAATTACTGAAGCAATCAAGATATCAGCCGCCGAAGAGCTTGGGATTACTTATTTTGAAGAAGATGTAAGAGATAGCCTTAATAAACAATTGCAATCACAAGGATCGAGTCTTGAAGAATATTCACGTTTTTTGGAGTCAAACCAGGTCAACCCTCAAGTGATAATTAATCAAAGGATAGTGGCAACATTATGGAACCAATATATCCTGCGTAAATTCAGAAGACTTGCTGATATTACAAAAGATGATATAAACAACCATAAAAGAGAGCTAATTGAGAAAGAAAATTTCCATATACAATTTATCAAATTCAATAATTTATCTGACATACAAAGTTTAAACATTGCAGAAAAAATTGTGAACGAGTTCGAAAGCTGCGCTAAAAATCTCATTTTATACAAAGACAATGATAACATATTAATTGAAGATAATTTTTCTATAAATTTATCATATTTATCAGAACCTTATGCAAGTTTACTTAGATATAAATTTGATAAGTTTATTCTTCCTATACAAACCCTAAATGATGAAATAACTATAATGATAAATTGTGCTCCTAAGCAGATCCCATCAGACTTTGAAATAGAGAATGAATTAATTTATGAACAGCTTGAGTTTTTGGCAGAAAAAGAACTCCGCAATCTAAGGCAGGATAGTGTAATTGATTTCAAAAGCTAATAAATCACTCGTAGGTTTAACAATGGGAGATCCAGCAGGAATATCTGCTGAAATAACCATCAAATCATGGCTCTTACGAAAAACAAAACACATACCACCCTTTATATTCTTTGGCAGTAATAAACTATTATTGAAAAGAGCTAGAGAAATGGGGGTGAATATTGAAACAAGAATTATTAGAGATTTTCATAATTTTGATCCTGACTGTTTTTTAAAATTTATTCCAGTTTTTGATATATTTATTTATGACGAAAAATTGGGTCTATATGATGAAAAAAATGATAGTGCGATCATTGGGTCAATATTACATGCCATAGATTTTATGAAAAATAACAAGATAAACGCCATTGTTACAAATCCTGTAAATAAGAATTCTCTAAAATATAATAAAAGACAATATAATGGGCAAACAGAATTATTTGCTGACATTTTCAATTCTAATCAACAAGTTATGCTATTAACCTCAAATGAAATGAGGGTTATACCACTTACTAGGCATATACCAATTAGTTCAATACCAAGGTCCATCAATAAGAAGTTAATTATCGATACAACAATAGTAGGTATTGAATCCTTAAAAAAATATTTCAATATAACTGAACCAAAAGTTGCGATAACAGGTTTGAACCCACATTCAGGTGACAATGGACTTATTGGAAGTGAAGAGATTGAAATTATTACTCCTGCTGTTGAATATTTACAAAAGCAATCATATGCTGTCACTGGTCCATTATCAGCTGATAGTTTATTTCACGAGAGTAGTTTAAAAAAATATGATTTAGTTGTTTGCATGTATCATGATCAGGCTTTAATTCCTATAAAAGCTCGCTCATTATACTCTGCAGTTAATGTAACATTAGGGCTAGATATTATTCGCACGTCACCAGATCATGGCACGGGATATGATATTGCGAATAAATTTATTGCAGACGAGTCGAGTTTAATTGAGGCACTTATTTTAGCAGAAAAAATGATTCAACCGTATGTCAAATAATCTTGAAAACACTCACTACAATAAAAAATTATTAGAATTAGCAGGCATAAAACCAAATAAGAGATTAGGACAAAATTTTATTTTTGATAAAAATATCCTAAATAAAATTGTATCCTTACTTGACCCAAATTCATCAGACCTAGTAATTGAGATAGGCCCAGGATTAGGCGGATTAACAGAAACAATGCTTGAGAGGGGCTTCAAAAAAATATTATTAATAGAAAAAGACAAAAAGCTCTCTAATATTCTAGTAGATATTAAATCAAGATTTCCTGAAAATTTAGATGTGCAATTTGAAGATGCTCTTAATTTTGACTTTACATCACTTAATTTCAAAAACATTAGTATCATTTCTAATCTACCATATAATGTAGCGACTAAGATTTTAACTAAATTACTATTTGAACAACATAATTTAAAAAAATTTGATAATTTAATTTTGATGTTCCAGAAGGAAGTTGCCGAAAGAATAGTAGCGAAACATTCTAC
>JAYPSX010000124.1:1773-4722 GCA_038133315.1 Hyphomicrobiales bacterium | reverse complement strand
GTATTAAAGATACCAGACGGGGCATTTTCAATTGGAGTTTATAAGATAAATAATGTTGAAGAATTAAAAGACAAAACGAAAGAGCTTTTTGAAAAATCTGATGTGATTTTATTACAAGAATTTATGCCATCAAAATTTGATTGGAGAATTGGCATTCTTAATAACAAACCAATATTTGCTAATAAGTATTATATGGCTGCGGGTCATTGGCAAATTTATAATCATGATGCAAAAAAAGTATCTCAAAGAAGTGGAAATGATGAGTCTGTTGAGTTGAATAAAGTACCAAAAAATGTCCTCCAATCAGCAATTGATGTATCTAAATTAATTGGAGATGGTTTATATGGTGTTGATTTAAAAGAACAAGAGAATGGAGATGTTTTTGTTATCGAAATAAATGATAACCCAAATATAGATCATGGCGTTGAAGATCGTATCTATGGTGATGATATTTATAGAAATATTATTAATCATCTGATAAGTAAGATCGAGGAGTAATTTAGATGATACAATTTGAAGTATTGATAGCAATTATTATTTTTGCATTCGTATCATCCATCACACCTGGACCTAATAATATTATGTTACTAGCATCAGGGACAAATTATGGTTTTAAAAGAACCATCCCTCACCTCTTTGGAATATTCATTGGATTTAGTTTTTTATTACTGTCAATTGGATTTGGCCTCTCTCAAATTTTTGATTATTTCCCGATATCAAAACTCATTTTAAAAATATCATGTGGAATATATTTAACATATCTATCATATAAAATTGCAACAACATCCTCATTTAAAAATGACACAGGAACGAAATCAAAACCATTCACAATAAAGCAAGCGGCCTTATTCCAATGGGTAAATCCAAAGGCATGGATTATGGCAATGTCTGCAATCTCTGTTTACGCACCAAATCATGAATTATCTACAATACTCGTAATTACTGCAGCATTTGTTTTAATTAACATACCCTGCCAATGCTTATGGACTTATGCAGGAGAACAATTAAGTCATCTTTTAAATAATTCCGTTAGATTAAGAATATTTAATTATATTATGGCTTTATTACTAATGCTGACTTTGATAGAAATACTGATAATTACAATTTAAGTAAAAGCATGAACAAAAAATCATATTATCCATTATTAGTTATATTTTCTTTTTTTATTTCATCTACTTCATTCTCAGAAAATATGGAGATGAATAAAATGCATGAAGGTTCCATGGTGTTGCATGATGAAGTGAATATGCCTATGTTAAATGGAATTGATACAGAGGACTATGAAGTAGAAGAATTACGTCAATTATTTAATAACCACAGTGATATTATACGGAGCGTAGAAATATTGCCTAACGGCATAAAAACTATAACTGAAACAAAGAATGAAGAACTTCTAGGGTTCTTAGTTGGACATGCATCTGGAATGATTAACAGAGTTGAAGAAAAAAGAGATCCTGGCATTCCTATACAAAGCCCTACCCTAACTCCTCTCTTTAATAAAGGGAATTTAATAGAGACTAATATAGAATACACAGATTATGGTCTAATTGTTATGCAAACCTCCAATGATCAGGAAGTTATAGATGCTCTTCACAAACATGCAATTGAGGTAAGTGACCTAGCAGCAAGGGGAATGGTTGCTGTTCACGAACAAATGATGTCATCTCATCATTAATATAATTACCTATTGATATAATCTAGATTTATATTAGTTTAAAAATACTTCTTAATTAGAGATTATTTCATAATGCAAAATACCTATACCAAAAACATTATCACTCTATTGATGGGTAGTGTTGGCGGATACATATTCTATATAGAAAATTTTCCTCTACCTTGGATGTTAGGTTCATTCGCAATATCTCTTATCCTATCCATACCAATTGGTTATTTCGATGTAGACAATCGTTTAAGAAGGATAGCTCTCCCGATTCTTGGCGTTTTAATCGGTTCATCTTTTACGCCCGCCATCATTTCACAAATATCATCATGGCCAAAAGGTATTGCCCTTGTATTTGTCTATTCAATTATAATTTCGTTACTTGCATATCTATATTTTAGAAAAATAGCAAAATGGGATAACGTAACAGCTATTTTTTCAGCACCACCTGGTGGGTTAGCTGAATTAGTATTTATTGGATCTGATGCAGGTGCTGATGAGAGAAAAATGATTCTATCACATTCTATTCGTATAGCCTTAGTTGTTATTTCAAGCGCTCTAATTATTAAGTTCTACTTTGATACAGATTTCTCGAGGATTATCATAAAAAATCCACCATTGCTTGAAGTAAGTATAGTGGATTGGTCAATTCTAATTCTTTGTGCTGTTGTTGGTGCATTTCTTGGATTAAAATTTAAATTACCTGGTGGCGCGTTATTTGGTGCATTACTATTAAGTGCTATTTGCCATATGACATCAATAATAACAGTTAAACCTCCAACTTTTATAGTGGCCTTTGCTCAGGTCATATTAGGAACAAGTTTAGGTGTTAGATTTCATGGTATAACGTCTAAAGAATTTAAAGAAATTGTAAGTCATGGTTTAGTAGTTGCTATATTAATGATTACAACTGCTTTGATTATGGCACTGATTAGTTTTGAGATTATAAATTTGGATCCAAGAGCACTCTATTTGGGGCTAGCACCAGGAGGCTTTACAGAAATGTTGTTACTATCTATGGCAATTGGTGTAGAGGCAACTTTTATTGCCACTTGTCATGTAACCAGAATATTTTTAATATTATCATGTGTACCAATTGCTGCCTATTTCTCGAAGAAAGAATAAAAAATGAAAATTATAGATATAAAAGAAAACGCAATAAAATTAAATTTATCCCTCAGTAACTCAATGTTTTCATTTAAAGAAATGACAACATCAATAATAAAAGTTGATATTGATGACGGTAATAAAATATTCACTGGATATGCCTTTAACTCTACCGGAAGATA
>JAYPSX010000124.1:0-1673 GCA_038133315.1 Hyphomicrobiales bacterium | reverse complement strand
ATAGATGCCACTGGATCACCAGATAAAGTCGCGTTAGATGCAAATGGCGGATTGAATGAAAATAATTATTTAGAATACGCAAAAGAACTGAAAGGTTTTGGATTAAATTGGTTTGAAGAACCTACACACCCATCAAATTTTACCAAATATAACGAATTTATTAATGAATATGGAGGAGCTGTTGCAGGTGGTGAAAACCTATATTCCATTCACGATTTTATAAATTTGATTAGATACGGTGGGTTTAGAGTAGGAAAAGACTTATTACAAATAGATATACCTCAAAGCTATGGCATTAGTTATTTTAACGAAGCTTTAATTGAGTTGAAAAAATTAAACTGGGACGTCAATAAAATTATGCCTCATGGTGGGAATCAAATGTCATTACACATTGCATGTGGCTTTGGATTATCAATGTGTGAATCATACCCTAACGTTTTTGGTGTTTTTTCAGGTTATGATGATGATTATAAACTTGATAATGGGTTCCTTGAGTTGTCTGATAGACCTGGGATTGGGTTTGAAGGACAAAATGACTTATACGAGCTATTTAAAAATATAAATTAGATGAAAC
The DNA here is from genome assembly GCA_038133315.1 of Hyphomicrobiales bacterium. Lineage (GTDB taxonomy): Bacteria > Pseudomonadota > Alphaproteobacteria > Rhizobiales > TMED25 > TMED25. Next base: position 1,099 of record JAYPSX010000124.1, on the reverse strand, counting down.
AATATAATATAGCTATAGTTGGCTCTGGTATTATTGGTATGACCTGTGCTTTACACTTAGCAAAGTTGAGTAACATTAAAATAACATTGTATGGTAAATTTTCTAAACATAGTGAATATAAGACAACCGCAATTTTAAAAACATCTTTCAATTTGCTGAGGCAAATAATAGATATACATGAAGATGAAAAAACTATTCAAAAATTAAAGAAATTTAAAATAATTGATCAAATAAATAAACGTGAAAGAGTATTAGATTTTGACTCATCTGAATTAGATATAGATTGTTTCGCTTATAATATCAAAGACTCATTATTATCTGACAAACTTATCAATCAAATTAAAAAATCTAAAAATATAATTCATATAAATGAATTCATCAGATTGATAAACACAAATCTACAAGAAGTAATAATAGATCATGAAGGAAAGAAAAATTATTATGATTTAGTAATTGCAGCGGATGGAAGAAATTCTATTGTAAGAAAACAAAATCAGTTAAGTGTTGAAAGATTAAAATATCAGGAAAATATTCTCATTACGAAAATAACCCACTCAAAGCATCATAATAATACAAGCTACGAAATTCATAGAAATGGAAGTCTGTTAACCTCAGTGCCTATTGGAGATAATATGAGCGCGATTGTGTATATAGATAAACCAGAGAGAATCTCTGAAAAACCTATAAAAATATTAAATGACTATTTTAATCAATTAATGGGCTCATATTTAGGTTATATAGAAACAGATGAAAGTTACGATGTTTTTCCATCTGAAACAATACGTGTAAATAAATTATTTGCTAATAGGTGCATCTTAATTGGTGAAAGTGCACATGTAATTCCTCCAATTGGAGCTCAAGGTCTTAATCTTGGGCTTCGAGATATTGAAGCAATATATAATTTGCTTGATGAAAATAAAAACATCAATCCAGGTTCTAAAATTATTACTTCAAAATATAGCCACTTAAGGTGGTCAGATGTCTACAAAAGATACAAATCTGTTAACCTTCTTTATCAAAGTATGATGAATTATAACTTTAAAAATTCTATAATGAGAAACCTTGGAATATTAAGTTTACAAAAGTCAAAAACGATAAG
>JAYPSX010000123.1:0-4737 GCA_038133315.1 Hyphomicrobiales bacterium | reverse complement strand
CTGATATTGCATTTACTCTGATACCTCTCTCACCAAAATCTGAGGCGAGATACCTTACCGAAGACTCCAATCCTGCTTTTGCAATTCCCATCACATTATAATTTGGCATAACTTTGTTAGCACCATCAAATGTTAATGTGATTATTGATCCATTATTATTCATAATTTTTTGTGCTTCTCTTACTATTTCTGTAAGTGAATAACATGATATGAGCATAGTTTTTATAAAATTTTCCTTTGTTGTCTCATAATACTGACCTTTTAGCTGGCTTTTATCTGAGAATGCAATTGCATGAACAAGAAAATCAATTTTACCCCACTCTTTACCGATCATATCAAAAAAATCAGTAACTTGTTCACTAGACTCGACATCACAAGGTAATATTAGCTTTGAACCCAACGTCTTGGCAAGTGGCTCAACTCTTTTCTTTAATGTTTCAGTTTGATATGAAAATGCGATTTCAGCGCCGGCTAGTGATAAAGATCTCGCAATGCCCCATGCAATTGAATGATCATTTGCAACACCCATCACAACACCCCTCTTTCCCTTCATAAGAGATAAATTTAAATTTGAGCTACTCGTTGTGGTATTCATCTAATTAACTTTCTGGAATACTAGACAAGCATTCGTTCCACCAAAACCAAAAGCATTTGACATAACAACATTTATTTCTTTATTTTCTTTTCTTTCAAGTGCTATAGGAATGTCTTCAAAATTTGAGTCCAATGTATCAATATTAGCAGATTTACAAATAAAATTATTTTCCATCATTATAATTGAGAATATGGCTTCATGTGCACCAGCAGCTCCTAGTGAATGCCCACTCAAAGATTTTGTTGCAGAAATTATTGGTATATTTTTACCAAAGAAATTCTTAATTGCATTTGCTTCAATTATATCACCTTGTGGCGTTGATGTAGCATGTGGATTGATATAATCAATCTCTTCTTTTAAATCAGAAGTTGCTAATTTCATTGCCCTTTCTGCACCTTCACCTGATAATAACACCATATCATTACCATCTGATGTTGACCCATAACCAACTATTTCTGCATAAATCTTAGCTCCGCGTGCTTTAGCGTGCTCAAATTCTTCTAAAATTAGGATTCCAGCACCACCTGCGATGACAAATCCATCCCGATTTAAATCATAAGCACGGCTCGCTCTATGTGGTTCATTATTGAAATTTGATGACATTGCACCCATAGCATCAAATGTAACAGATAGTGTCCAATCGAGTTCTTCTCCTCCGCCAGCAATCATTACATCCTGACTTCCCCACTTAATGAGTTCATATGAGCTACCTATACAATTATTTGAGGTTGCACAAGCTGAAGAAATAGAGTAGTTAACCCCCTTAATTCCCAAATATGTAGATAGTGTTGCTGAAGCCATTGAGCACATGGCTTTAGGCACAACAAATGGACCTACATGTTTTGCTCCCCGCTCTCTGGTTTGATCAGCAGCCTTAACTATTGCTCTTGTTGATGGTCCACCCGTACCAACTATCAGACCCGTTCTTTCATTTGAAACTTCACTTTCTGTGAGGCCTGCATCTGCTATTGCTTGTTGGGCTGATATATATGCCCATGCTGATCCATCAGCCAAAAATCGTAGTTTTCTTCTATCAATATATTTTTCTAATTCAATTGTTGGGTTGCCATACACTTGTGACTTAAAACCATAGCTACCATAGTCAACTGCTTTAGTAATACCTGGTTTACATTCAAAAAGAGACTCCCTAACGTCATCTAAGTTATTACCTATACTGGAAACAATACCCATTCCAGTTATTACAACTCTGCGCAAAAAATTATCTCCTTTTAATTTTCAAATAAACCAACTTTAAGACCCTCAGCAGAATAAACTTTTTCGCCATCCGCTAAGAGCTCTCCGTCTGCCACACCTAAAGTAAGGTTTCTTGTGACTAACTTTTTAATATTAACTTTATATTCTATAAGTTTAATAGAAGGATCAATCATTCCAAAAAATTTTACCTCACCCACTCCTAAAGCTCTGCCTTTTCCTGGCCTTCCAAGCCAACCTAGATAAAATCCTAACAACTGCCATAGTGCATCAAGACCCAAACATCCTGGCATTACGGGATCTTTTTGAAAATGACAATCAAAAAACCATAAATCATCTTTTATTTCCATTTCAGCCATTATCTGACCTTTTGAAAATATTCCTCCTTCTTCACTTATGTGTGATATTTTATCAAACATTAACATCGGCGGTAGAGGTAACTTGGCATTTCCAGGGCCAAATAATTTTCCTTCAGCACATTCAATCAATTCATTGTAAGTATAGGAAGACTTATTAAAATTAGACATCAAAGATTCAATAATTTACATTAATATTATTATATTATAAGTTAGATAAAACTAATTTTAATATATATGATTAATTTTTAAATGCAAAACCAAACATCAGAAACACAGCCTCATATGAATAAGATATGTATTATGGGAATGCTCAGAAAGGCTGATATTAAACTAACAAAGCAAAGAGTATCCTTGGCTAGTATCCTATTTAACCTTAAAAGTGGTCATTTTACTGCTGAAGATCTACATGACGAAACAAAAAACAAAAATCTAAAAATTTCTCTCGCTACAGTTTATAATACACTTAATCATTTTTCACAAAATGGCTTAATAAAAACACTCCAGCTGGATAATCAAAAAACATATTACGACCGAAACACTAAAAATCATTACCATGTTAAAACTGGAAACGAAATAGAAGATATTTCAACTGATGCTGTTAAAATAACTTTAGATAATTATGAATTACCAGTAGGGAAAAAAATTAAATCAATAGATGTTTTGATAACTCTATCAGAAAAATAGAAAATTCACATTATTCAGCCAAGTATATTTCTTCCCCTCTGTAAACACCATATATGAGCTCTTGAGAAATCCAACCTGTTCTGTCATCTACATTTATATTACAAATAATCCCATCACATTGAATTATCGATACTATTACACCTGGTTCTAACTTTGTTTTCACTTTTAGAGTGTCCTTTGTATTATATAAATCGTGGTAAATCTCTATTTCTTTATTAACTTCCCAAGGGGCTATAATACCAGTTCTATTTGATGAAATAAGAGTATTTTTTATCCACCCAATATTAGCATCAAAGTCTCTTATCTTACTCCATCCATTAACATCCTCTAGTATTTCAATCGGGATCGATCTTTTATTATATGTCCAAATAATACTATGTTCTAAAGAAGGGCCTAATCTAACGTTTGTTTTTGTTGACCTTAGGCTTTTGAAATTATAGTCACTAATATTTGCTTTTGTGATTTCATCTGATGAGCTGACAACAACTTCTTCATACTCTTTAAATGCATCTTGAAAAGTCTTAGCTGCAAAAAAAATAACACATAAAGTTATTATAAAAATAATTACTACTTTATTTAAAATATACTTCTTAATGACTATCATATACAAATGTCTCAAACTTATTATTAAGTAGATCAACTACTAATAATTTCCCTACTAATGTATTTTCAAAACCTAAGCTTATTTTGATGGCCTCACCACCCATAATAGTTCCAACAAGTGTGGTGGTTATAGATAATATGCCTACGTCTGCACATGTTTCTTGATTATCTTCTAATGTTTCTTCATCAAATAAGTCCCTAATCTTTGGGTATTTAAGTTTCTTGTTTGACGGTAAAATTGATGTAATTTGTCCCTCGAATGCTCTTACACTTCCGAATATGTATGGTTTTTCAAGTTCTTGACATAGATCAGCTACTCTAAATCTAGTATTAAAATTATCTGTGCAGTCGACAATGATATCATATTTACTTATGATATCTTTAAATTCCTTATCCTTGACGTCAATTTGATAAGTATTAACTAATATATTTGGGTTTAATTGGTTCACAAATGTTTTGGCACTATCTACTTTTGGTAAACCCACGCTATTAACATTATGTATAAACTGTCTTTGTAAATTTGAAATATCTACTTTATCGAAATCGACTATACCTATGCAGCCGACCCCTACACTTGACAAATGCATAATGACTGGTGCTCCCAAACCCCCGGCTCCGATTACTATTATTTTACTGTTTTTTAATTTTAATTGACCAGGACCACCTAAATTCTTTATGAGAATCTGCTTTGAATATCTCTTAAGCTCCTCTTTATTTAATTTTGCTCTATTCGACATATAAAATCAAAGACCTATATACCTGTGGATCCAAAGCCACCATCATTTCTTGTTGTTTCGGTTAAAAATTCTATTTCTTCAAGTTCAACTTGCTCATATTTTGAAATAATCATTTGAGCAATTCTATCTCCATTTTTTACAATAAAATCTTCGTGACCGTGATTTATCAAAATGATTTTAATTTCGCCCCTATAATCATTGTCAATTGTTCCAGGAGAATTTAAAACTGTCACTCCATATTTGTATGCCAAGCCTGATCTTGGTCTAATTTGCGCTTCACAACCGTCCGGTAACTCTATTGTTATACCTGTTGGAATTATTTCCCATTTATTAGGTTTAATAGTAATTTGCTCAGAATCTTGATCTAAATTAGCAACTAGATCAAGACCTGACGAACCTGTTGTCTGATATTGTGGAAGCTTAATGGTTTCTCGATTTGATTTTTTATAAATTTTAAGTTTATTTTTCATAAATCATTCAAAATATTCTACTATCAAATTAGATAACTTATTTGCAACATCCATCTTTGACATTTTCTTCCAATTCT
>JAYPSX010000122.1:0-4738 GCA_038133315.1 Hyphomicrobiales bacterium | reverse complement strand
GATGATGGAATTATACTAACAGGACTATGGAACTTTTGCTCGGGTATTCAAATATCTGGCTGGTGTATATTTGCATTCATCTTGGATGACAATGGTCAAAAAGATTGGCATCAATGTGTGCTTCATAAAAGTGAGTATGAGATACTGAATGATTGGGATACCTATGGAATGAAGCAAACTGGTAGTTGTTCTGTTAGAATTAATGAACTCTTTGTTCCTGAATATAAACTTCAGTCTTTCTCGGTAAATAAAGAGGGTCATTCCTTTAAAGGGGTTACTACTAATCCTAATTTAATGTACCAAATCCCAACACCCGCGATAGGTGGACACGGTCTTGCTGGATGTGCTATTGGGGGCGCTCAACTTTGTCTTGATCTACTAATAGAATGGATTGAGAAGAGATCAACAAGTACTTCAAATATGAAAATGTCTGATATACCAACAATCCATAATCGCTTAGGAGAAATTGCATCAAGAATTGACTCTGCAAGATTATTATTGAGAAATGACTGCATTGAAGTTGAGAAACTTATGAATAAAGATGGTGAAATATCAACAGACAATAAATTAAAATATAAAAGAAATGCTGCATATGCTGTTCAAATAACGTTAGAGGCAATATCAATTATTCAACAAGTTTCAGGTGCCAATGGGATATACAATAGACATCCTATAACAAAAGCAATTATGGATGTGCAAGCATGCTCTAGTCATATTCATTTCAATCAGGATTTTCAATTTAGCCAATGGGGTAAAAATAGGCTAAAAAATGATTTTCAAAGCCCAACATTATAGGAAAAAAGACATGGAACTGCCATTCAATCAAAATAAACTTGATAAGTTATTGGATAATGAAGGAATAGATTTCATACTAATAAATGATAAAAATACTGCTCAATATTTACTTGGTGGCTATAAATTTTTCTTCTTTGCTCAAAAGGACTCAATTGGAATTAGCAGATATTTACCAACAATTGGATACCCAAAAGGCAAGCCTGGAGATGCATTCTATATCGGTCATATGCTCGAGCCACAACAACAAGAAGTTGAACCTCTTTGGATAAATAATATCCAAAACATCCAATGGAATACGAAGCAGGCTGGTGAAGAAGCAGCTAAACTGATCAATAAACTTGGTTATTCAAATAAAAGAATAGGTATTGAATTTTGTAATACACCTACTGATACTTTTTTAATGTTACAAAAACTACTTCCAAATGCGGAGTTTGTAGATGTTTTAGTTTTGATGCAAGAACTAAGAGTTATAAAAACAGATCATGAATTAGAACTCCTTAAAACAGCATCAACTAATATCACAAACTCAATGGAGAAAGTGATGAAAAGTGCAAAGCCAGGATCATCAACCAAATCAATTGCACAATCCTTAAAAGAAGAAGAAACATCTCTCGGAATGAATTTTGAATATTGTTTGATTGCAGCAGGAACATCTTATAACAGAACACCTTCAGAAAAATTATTTTGGAATGAGGGCGATATCTTATCCCTTGACTCCGGTGCGAATCTTGACGGTTACCTTGGAGATCTATGCAGAATGGCTGTGATGGGAGAACCAACAGAGTTAATGAAGGATCTTCTATCCCAAGTTCGTGCAATAAATGATGCACCGCGTAAAGTCATCAGGGCCGGCATAACTGGAAATGATATCTTAGAAGCAGCTAATAAAGAATTGAGTAAATGTGATAGTTCTCTTGATTTTAAATTTGTTGCTCATGGTATGGGAATGATCCAACATGAAGCCCCTCATCTATACGATAAAGGTGTTATCCCCTATCCTGCTCCATATAAAGAAAAATCTCTTGAGGCGGGAATGGTATTATCGATAGAAACAGATCTAAAATATGATGGTGTAGGTTTTGTAAAACTTGAAGATACAGTAATTGTGCGTGAAAACGGATACGAGGCCTTTGGAGACAATATCAGAGATTGGGTATGCAATAACCAGATTTGATTACCAATTATAAACAAACCACTAATATTTATGATCTGTAAATGATCTCAAAAATTACTAATTAATTCAATAGCTAATAGTTGCAGTTGCAAATCATTCTCATTTTCATTATAGTAGTGTTTATGAAGAAATTATATCGCGCTATCACAAAAATTATTAAAGCTAGTCTTTTTGTTTTTTTATCTCTGGCTGTACTTCTATCTGATGTATCAAGAGCAGAAAAATTAAAGGTCGTTACCACCTTTACTATTATTGCAGATATAACAAAAAATATAACTGGTGACCTAGCAATTGTTGAGTCTATAACAAAACCAGGAGCAGAAATTCATAATTATCAACCAACTCCCAGAGATATTATAAAAGCTCAAGATGCAGATATAATTATACATAATGGTATGGGTTTAGAATTATGGTTTGAACAATTCTATGACAACTTAGAAGATGTTCCAAGTATCCTAGCAACAAAAAACATAAAACCTATAGGGATTTCTATGGGACCATATGATGGAAAACCAAATCCACATGCTTGGATGGCGCTTGAGTCCGCTCGTGCTTATGTAAAAAATATTACAGATGGGCTGTCTCATTATGATCAAGTAAATCGCAAGGAATATGAAGAAAATGCTAAAATATATATTTCAAAAATTGAAAATACCCTCCTTCCATTAACAGAAAAAATAGATGAAGTTAGTGAAGAAGAAAGATGGCTTGTAACGAGTGAAGGTGCGTTTAGTTATCTTGCAAGAGATCTTAAATTAAATGAGTTATACATATGGCCTATAAATGCAGATCAACAAGGATCACCAAAACAAGTGAAGGAAGTAATAGATAGTATTAATGAAAATGGAATAAAAGTGATATTCAGCGAAAGTACTATTTCACCAAAGCCTGCTCAGCAAATAGCGAGAGAAACAAATATTAGATATGGTGGCGTATTGTATGTCGACTCTCTAACTGATGAAAATGGTCCTGTTCCTACATACATAGATCTTCTTAACACAACATACTCAACTGTAATCTCAGGACTAACCGCACAATAATATAAATGACAATTGAAATCCAAAATATAAATGTCTTCTACAAAAATGGACATGAAGCTCTTCATGATGCCTCCTGCCAAATCCCTGATGGCTCTATTACTGCTTTGCTGGGTGTAAATGGTTCAGGAAAAACAACCCTATTTCGTTCAATTATGGGAATATTAAAAATAAATTCAGGAAAAATTATTATTGATGGTCAAAGTCCTGAGATTGCTATTAAGAATAATCTTATCTCATATGTCCCTCAGTATGATGATATTGATTGGGATTTCCCTATCCTTGTAAAAGATGTAGTCATGATGGGGAGATATTCATACATGAACTTTATGAGAAAGCCAAATCCAGTTGATTATAAAATCGTGGAGGAATCTCTAAAAAAAGTGGGTATGGATGATTTGAATAATCGCCAAATTGGAGAATTATCTGGTGGACAGAAGAAAAGAGTTTTTATTGCTCGTGCACTTGCTCAAGAGAGTAAAATATTATTACTTGATGAGCCATTCACTGGCGTAGACTCAAAGACTCAGGAGACAATTTTAGAGCTAATAAAACAAGAAAGAGATAAGAATAAAATCATACTAATATCGACTCATGATTTAAATATCGTTCCAGAAATCTGTGACAGAACAATCTTGATCAATAAAACAGTCCAAGTGGAAGGATTAACTCAAGATGTATTCACTAAAGAAAATCTTGTAAATACTTTTGGCAACCATCTAAATTACTACAATTTAAACAATGGTTAATTGTTAAAATGATTGAATTACTAATCGAGCCTTTGAAATACAATTATATGATGAATGCTATATTAGTTAGTTCACTAGTTGGAGCGATTTGTGCTTTTTTATCATGTTATGTAATTATGAGAGGCTGGTCACTGATTGGTGACGCATTAAGTCATTCAATTGTTCCTGGGGTCGCTGGAGCTTACATGCTCGGGCTGCCATTCACAATTGGGGCATTTATTTCTGGAGCAGCTGCAGCAAGTGCAATGCTCTATCTCAATGAGAAAACAAACCTAAAAGAAGACGCAATCATAGGAATAATATTCACGTCCTTCTTTGCAATCGGACTATTTATTATCTCAATATCGCCTACCCCTATTAATATACAAACTATAATCTTAGGGAATATCCTATCCATAACACCCATGGATACATTACAATTAATAATTATTTCAGCGATAACGCTATTAATTCTTACACTTAAATGGAAAGATCTGATGTTGTTATTCTATGATGAAAATTATGCCCATAGCATTGGTTTGAATGTAAAAGTTTTAAAGCTTGTTTTCTTCATACTATTATCCATAACGACAGTTGCAGCAATGCAAACTGTTGGAGCTTTCTTAGTAATAGCAATGGTAGTTACACCTGGTGCTACAGCATTTCTTATTACAGATAAATTTTCGAAATTAATCATCATTAGTTTAATAGTTGGAATATTTTCATGCGCTTTTGGGACTTACATCAGTTACTTTGTTGATGGAGCAACTGGAGGTGTAATAATACTTATACAAACAATACTGTTTCTTTTTGCATTTCTATTCTCTCCGAAGTACGGCTACCTATGGAAATCCATTTCGAAAGAAGAAATAGGCGATAAAAATGTTTGATTTTCTAATTTCTCCATTTCAATACGGATTTATGCTAAATGCTCTAATTATCGCAATTTTGATTTCTATTCCTGCATCTATTTTATCATGCTTTCTCGTTCTAAAAGGTTGGTC
>JAYPSX010000121.1:0-4760 GCA_038133315.1 Hyphomicrobiales bacterium | reverse complement strand
CCTGACACGGCTAAAGAATAACCTAAAACTTTATTATTGGCAATGATATCATTCACTTGTTGGCTCTTAAAATCTTCCTCTAATTTTACAATGTCCAAACCTATATCAGCAGCTATTTTTAGAGCTTGGTCATACGATACAGTGCCCTTCGTAGATAATAAAATACTATGAAATTCAAAATACTTACCTTGCAATCCTGCTGAAAGAGATAATTTAGCTAAATCATATGAATTATCATTTAAAATTGGGTATTCTTTTAGAATAACTTTGATGTTTGGATTGGCTTCTATTAGATTAATTAAGTCAGCTAAAGCTCTCTCACAATAACCACAGTTATAATCAAAAAATTCAACTACTGTCACTTCAGCATCTTCGTTACCAATTACAAAATCATTATTATTAAAATATAGATTATCTGAATAATTATTTATAAGTTGGGACTCCAAATATAATTGTTCCAGGCGTGATACAGCATTTGCATCACCAACAACAAAGAGACTCAAAAAAAACAAAAAAAAATATCGCATATTAATCCTTCACCAAACATGGTGCTCCACATGGAGCACAAGCATTTTCACTTTGACCTGGAGAGGCGAGCGCAAGAACAGGACTTGTAAGATGATCATACATTACCATTAGAAATCCAATAACAATAATAATCGCATATATCCTTTTTACATTCATTATTTATAACCTACTTTATTTCTATAAATAACACCAAAGTATGTACCTATAAAAGCCATTACAAACCAAATCCATCCGTGAAGACTTCCAGAGGCAGTGCCACCAAGAAATGCACCGATATTACAACCGAAGCTTAACCTAGCACCAACACCCATCAGTATACCACCAATTCCTGCTGAAATTAACTCAGCTTTTGGAGGCCAGTTACTTTTTGAGAATAAGCCTGTAATTGAGGCTAATAAACCAGCACCAATAATCATTCCAATATTCATCATACTGCTGACATCTGAGAGCACAGAATGTTCCAATGATCTCTTAGGTCCTGGCCAGTTCCAGAATGTAAAATTCTCTATTGGAAGACCCAAACCTGAGAAGATTTTGGCTCCCCACAATGTAAAACCATAGGTTACACCCCATGGAGAACCAGAAAAAAATAGAACCATGATACATAAGATTGCAATAATAATGGTTCCTATAAGGAATTTCTTATTTAATTGTATTTTTTTCTTTCGTGCAAAGAATTGAAAGATTAGAAACATGAACGCGAGAAGTGAGACATTGATTAGTGTTTTTAGAAACAATGAAAAATTGTTACCAATAATAATCTGTCCCAGAGACATCACATCAATAATAAATGGCAATATATAGGTTCCTAAAACTGACCCGATAATGAAAAAAGGTAACGCAACAACCATTCTTCCTGAACCAGCACCAAATGTAAATAACACTCCCGAACCACAACCATTTGCCAGCTGCATTCCAAAACCAAACATAAGTGCACCAAGCACCAAAGATAAGTTTACAGGGGCAATACTACCTATAATTCCCGAATTTAAGCCTATTAGGGGTATAAAGAAGAGAGAGCAAATTGCGGCAAGCAGAAAATGATAGGAAATCATAGATGGATTTTTATCAACAATAAGATTTCTCCATCCTGACGCAAATCCATACTGAAAAAATAAAAAAGTGACTCCAAGGATAATCCCAAGTGATAACAGTATAATACCCTTCAACCCAGAATCAAAAAATGCCAGCAGGCCTGTGATGAGGCCTGCTAACATTAGAAAAGAGAAGATTCCAATATTTTGTATTCTGATCATTTCAATTTTATATCATAAATAAATGCAGAATATATAAAATATTAACCGATAATACCCTTAAGTTTATCAAGGTTTGACCTGCCTGAAGTTTCAACTGGTCTAATTGGATCTTCTGTCCATTCGACCATTGAACCATCATAAAGTCTAACATTCTTATTACCTAGAACTTCTGATAGAACAAACCAGTTATTTGCAGCCCAATGCCCTGTGTTGCAATAACTTATTACTTCTGCATCTAGATAGTCAGCAAAAACTTCCTTGAGTTCTGAATCAGACTTTAGGATATTTTGCGCTACATTATATGCATTTTCTTGGAACAAAAGCTCTGATTCAGGTAATCTGCCTGCTATTCGTGCCTTTGGATGTTGAGCTTCAGCGTAATATTGCTCTTCAGTTCTTCCATCTAGCAATATGGTATTCCCTCTATTGCCAACAACTTTTGCTACATCATCTGTGCTGATGTATAGTTCTGGAATAAATGTTGCTGTAAAATTACCAGCAGATCTTTTAACAAACTCACCAGTTTCAATTTCATTTGGGTATGCATTCTTCCAGGCATTTAGACCGCCATTTAACACAGAAACATTATCATGACCAAAAACTTTAAAGGTCCAATAACTACGTGCTGCACTTCCAAAATCACTTGATGAAACGCCAGCTGGAATAATTACAACATGTGTATCATTGTTAACGCCCAGACTTCTTGCTAGAGTTTGGAACTGTTCTTCTGTAGGAACAAGTCCAACTGTGTTATCTACATTTACTCTCCAGCCATCTTTACCATAATCTGAGTGGATTGATGTTGGAATATGACCTTCAAGGTATGTTTCGTAACTACCACCACCGATACTATTTCTAATATCTATAAGAAGGATGTTACTACTTGTTTCACCTGACTCAATTTTTCCTTTTAACCACTCTACATCAACTAGTGGTGAAGCAATTAAGTTAGATGAGAAAAAAATTACTGCAAAAAATGCAAAAAAACTATTTAAGTGTTTCATTTTGATTCTCCAAAAAATAAATTATGTATCTAAATTAAATCGAGTAAACGAGAGCAATCAATAGGCTTATTTATAAAAAAAAAATAAGAAACTCAAAGTTTTTGATTTTAGAGAATTTAATACTAATCAATTCCAATATTATAGAATATTACAATGACTATTATTTCAGGTTTGTTAAAAAAAATGGGCATAAAATATTATGCCCATCTTGAATTACTCAATTATATTTATCTACTACCAGATTGAAGATATATATTGGGCTTCCATGAATTCAAGCATACCTTCATGTCCCCCTTCTCTCCCAAGTCCAGATTGTTTTGTACCACCAAATGGTGCAGCTGGATCTGAAACCAATCCCCTGTTTAGTCCAACCATACCATAATCGAGCCTTTCACAAACTTGCATCCCTTTTTTCATGTCCTCAGTAAAGACATATGCAACAAGCCCGTATTCTGTGTCATTAGCTCTTTTAATGACTTCTTCGGTATCATTAAATGTTTGAATGGCAGCAACGGGTCCAAATATTTCATCATTTAGACACTCTGATTTATCGGACACGTTAAACAACACTGTTGGCGGATAATAATAACCAGGACCATCAATGTTTTGACCACCGACACAAAGTTCGGCTCCTTTAGATAGAGCATCCTCCACAAAGAATGCTACCTTATCACGAGTTTCTTTGTTCACTAATGGACCAACATCAACTGATTTATCAAGACCATTCCCTACTTTTAATGCTCCCATTCTTTCTGAAAACTTGACTTTGAATTCTTCTGCAATGTTTTCATGAACATAAATTCTATTGGCTGCAGTACATGCCTCACCAAGGTTTCTCATCTTAGCAACCATCGCACCTTCAACAGCTGTATTTATATTAGCATCATCAAAAACAATTAACGGAGCATTACCACCAAGCTCCATTGATGTTTTTAAGACTTGGTCGCTAGCACCTTTTAAAAGTTTTCTTCCTACTTCAGTTGAGCCTGTGAATGAAACAAGCCTCACTCTTTTGTCATGAAGTAGATGATCAACTAGTTTTGATGTATTTCGAGATGGAAGAACGGAGACAAGACCTTTTGGGACGCCTGCTTCTTCAAGTAGAGGCATTAGTTCTAACATAGTCAATGGCGTTTCAGATGCTGGCTTTATAATTACAGGACACCCAGCTGCAATTGCTGGTGCTATTTTTCTTGTACCCATCGCAGCTGGATAATTCCAAGGTGTTACGAGTATAGAAATTCCAATTGGCTTATATTGCACAACAATACGAGCACCTGTTGCAGGTGCATGAGATATTTGACCTATTCCTCTAACAGCTTCTTCGGAATACCAGCGGAAAAATTCAGCTGAATATAATGCTTCACCTTTTGCATCACCATATGCTTTACCGTTTTCTAAAGTGATGATTTTTGCAAAATCCTCAATCTTATCCATAAATAATTCATATGCTTTACGAAGTACCACCGACTTCTCTCTGGGTGAAACCTTAGACCAACTTTCAAATGCAACTTCTGCAGCATCAATGGCTTTTTTGGCATCTTCTATTTCAGCTGAAGCAACTGAAGTGATAACTTCCTCCGTAGCTGGATTTATGATATCAAAGGTTTCTTTATTTGAACCATCAAGCCATTCACCGTTGATGTATAATTTATTCTTGTATTCCATAACTTTCACCTTGTAATAATATATAAAGCATCTAAATAATATATAGTAGTTTTTTAAAATAAAAACCATAGTTTTGCAAAACATCATTCAAATTAATACCCAAATTAATAATTTAAAATTATGAAAAATATCATTGAGATAAAAAACTTATCAAAAAAATTTATTGATGGCACGCAAGCCCTCTCCGGTGTTAATTTGGATATTCATGATGGAGAAATAATTGCTCTGCTTGGCCCTAATGGTGCAGGGAAGACAACTCTTATATCTGCTGTATGTGGAATAACCAACATATCATCAGGTTCTG
>JAYPSX010000120.1:0-4778 GCA_038133315.1 Hyphomicrobiales bacterium | reverse complement strand
TAAGAATTCAGTATGAGGATTTGGTTTTGGATCCTTCAACCTATGCTCAAACAATTTACAAACATATTGGTATCCAACATGACTATGACCCTGAGCTTAGAAAGAAATTCTACTCAAACACAGCTAGCTATGGGCAGGTAAAGGAAGAAGTACACACAAAATCTTTAAAAAAAACAATTTTTGGAAGCTATAAAGAGCAATTCTATTCAGACCTTGAAGAGCAGAAAAGATATTGGGAATTTGCTCAAAAAAATTGATTTTATTGTTGCAATACTGCAACATATTTTAAATTTTTTTATTATCTTAACTAAAATTGTAGCAAAAAGAGCAAATATGACGATATTTGGTAACAGTTTATTTAAATAAACAAACATTAATCTTAGAAAGGATTAAAAATGAAAAAAATAGCATACTTACTATCTGCTGTTGCAGCTGGCTTAGGTTTTACAGCTACTGCTCAAGCAGATGTATCTTTAAGTGGTTCTGGTGGACTTGAAGTACTTAGTCGTTCATCAACAACTACTGTTTATCAAGGTGGAAGTGTAACTTTCTCACTATCTACAACAACTGCAAGCGGTATTACAATTTCTACTTCATCTGGATGGGGTATTGACAGTGATACTGCTGACGATGATGCTTCAGGCGCACAAGAGTTTACTTCATTAGCTTTCGCTGCTGGTGGTAACACTGTGACTGTAGCAACTGCTCTAGAACTTCCTGCTGGCGGTGGCGTTGGTGGAGTATCTAAAGACTTAGTTTCAACTGGTCTTGTATCTCAAACAGCTTCTGCTGGTGCTGGTGACCACACAGGTCATGGTGTACAGCTAGCTACTTCAATGGGCTCTGCATCTCTTACTATTGGTTATGTATTTGATAATGATAACACAAATGACAACTCATCAAACACAAGCGGTGCCGAGTCATCATTTGGTGTAGGTCTTTCAATGCCAATGGGTCCAATGACAGTAACAATTAACCACGCACAAGATAATTCATCTACTTCTGGTTCAGAAACAGGTGGAAATATTGCATACGCAGTTGGCGGCGGTACTTTAAAAGTTGGTTATCTTGATGACACAACTACAAGTGCAGCAGCTACTGAAACTAGCGTAGCATACTCTTATGCTTTAGATGCTGATACATCTGTTGCTGTTGGTTTCAAGTCAACTGACGAGGGTTCTTCAAACACTCAAGTTACTGAAGCTAACTTAACTAGATCACTAGGTGGTGGTGTGAGCTTGTTCTTAGACTACTCATCTGTTAGTGGTGCAACAGGCAGCACATCTGCAACTTTACAAAACTCTGCTGTAGCATTCGGAACAAACATCGCGTTCTAATCTAGTAAGCAAGAGCTACTTTATTAAACCAAGGGTACTTAATGTGCCCTTGGTTTTTTTATTTGTTAATAAATAATTATTAATATATTTTCACCTTCATGGTCCTTCTTATTAGAAGATTAACAAAAAAAATTTATTTACTCATATTGCTCTCCTTTTTATTGAGCTGTACAAATGCAAATCAAAGTGAGGAAAATTTAAAAAAATTAGATAAGCTTTATGGCTATTGTGATAACCCCCATCGAGGCATATTTGGTCGACAATATGAGATATGTAAAGCAAAAGAAGACGCAGCTGGGCCCGATGGAACGGTTGGAGAATCCAAAAGTATTGGAGAAATTTTTAACTCCATCACAGGAAAGGGAATCGGCAATCAGAGTGTTGTTTATATAAACTCTGTAAATAGAGAGCTTTGGTTTGGGGCTACAGAAGTTTTATCTACATATCCAATCAAAATTGCTCAGTCTGATATTGGCTATATCGAAACAGATTGGTTATATGATATGAAAGAACCTGACAAAAGATGCTTGGTTAAAGTTCAAATTAGCAGCAATGAATTAATTTCTACCGGCGTCAATACTAAAATAATTTGTCAGTTAAAAGCAAATGATAACTGGTATCAGGAAGAAAAGAACTACGCTGAAGAGTCTAAGCAACTAACTCTAAGCATATTAACAGCTGCTACAAAGTTAAAATCTGAAATTCAATAAATACTTGCCTAGCAATAAAAAATATATACTAGAAATGTTTCCATACCCCTCTGGAAATATACATATGGGACATGTTCGCAATTATGTCATAGGGGACATTTGTGCGCGTTATCACAAACTAAAAGGAGATGAGGTGCTTCATCCAATGGGATGGGATGCTTTTGGGCTCCCTGCAGAAAACGCTGCTATTCAGTTCAAAACCCATCCAAGGGATTGGACAGTTTCTAATATAAAGAATATGAAAGCTCAATTGATGAAATTAGATTTAGATTTAAATTGGGAGAACGAACTAGCTACTTGCGATGAAAATTATTACCACTTTCAACAAATGCTATTTGTTGATTTATATAAAGCCGGGTTAATCTACAAAAAAGATGCTTTGGTAAACTGGGATCCTATTGATAATACAGTTTTAGCTAATGAACAAGTAATTGATGGCAAGGGGTGGAGAACGGGCGCCACAGTTGAAAAAAAAATACTATCTCAATGGTTTTTTAAAATCACTGACTATGCCGAAGAGCTCTTACAAGATTTAGATAAACTTGAATTATGGCCAGAAAAAGTAAAAACAATGCAAAAAAATTGGATAGGAAAATCTGAAGGGGCCGAAATAAATTTTCATCTTGTAGATAGCGATGACTCAATTACCATTTATACTACACGGCCAGATACCATCTTTGGCGCAACATTTATTGCTTTATCCGTCAACCATCCCTCTGTGGCCAGATTTTTACCACAAGATGAAATAAATAAAATTAAGAAGTGCTTTGAACAGTACGACCAAGAAAAAGAAAAAATAGGTTTTAAACTTGAGACCTATTGCAAGCACCCTTTTATAGATAAAAATCTACCAATATATATTGCTAATTTTGTTCTTGATAATTATGGAGAAGGTGCAATTTTTGGATGCCCCGCACACGATGAAAGAGATTTTGATTTTGCTATAAAATATGAAATACCAATCATCAAGGTTATTGACTGCGATGACGATAGTTTGCCATATACCGGTGATGGAAAATTAATTAATTCACAAGATTTAAATAGTTTATCTAAAGAGGAAGCAATAAAAAAGATAATCGAAAAATTAACAATTAATCAAATTGGAAGAAAAAAAATAAATTATAAAATAAGAGATTGGGGAGTGTCTAGACAAAGGTATTGGGGGTGCCCTATTCCGGTAATTTATTATGAAGACGGTACTTACAGGGTTTTAGATAAAGAAGAACTGCCCGTAATATTGCCTTATGATGTTGATTTGGATGGTAAAGGAAATGCCCTCAATAAACATGATGATTGGAGAGTTACCCACTGTCAAAAAACAGGTAAATTAGCCTACAGAGAAACAGACACATTAGATACTTTTGTAGACTCATCTTGGTATTATATAAGATTTTTAGACCCAAAACTGGGATCTCCCTTTGATGTTGAAAAAGTTAATCATTATCTGCCGGTTGATAAATATATTGGTGGCATAGAACATGCAATTTTACATTTGCTCTATTCACGTTTTTTTATGAAAGCGTTAAGAGATATTTATCAATTCAAGATCAACGAGCCTTTTAAACAACTTTTTACTCAGGGCATGATCACGCATAAAACCTATAAAAACAACATGGGGGAATGGGTGATGCCAAAAGATGTCGGAATAAATAATGATAAACTTGTCTTACTTTCAAATGGCGAACTAATCAATGAAGGTCCAGCTGAAAAAATGTCAAAATCAAAAAAAAATGTTGTGGAACCAGACGAAATACTGGCAAACTTTGGCATTGATGCTACTAGAATATTTATGATATCTGACTCACCGCCTGAAAGAGATCTCGAATGGACAGATGAGGGCATTCAAAGTTCAAAAAACTTAATTAATAGGATTAACAGATATTTTCTCAATAAAAAAACTAGCATAGATGACATAGCCGTAAAGAAAATTGAAACTTATGTTTATAATATGGAAAAAATTATAAATATTTTTTCTCTTAATAAATGTATCGCTGAAATTTATACAATTTTTAATTATTTAGAAAAAAATAAGATTTTTTTATATGATGATAATTTAAGTAAAAAGATACTAATTTGTTTATTTCCTATTGTTCCTTCCCTTTCATCATCTCTGTATTCAAAAATTTTTGGAAGTAAAATTTATGATGAAAATTGGCCTACAATCAATAAAGATTTACTTGAAGATGATGAACTTAATTTGCCAATACAAGTAAATGGCAAGCTTATTTTTATTCTAAAAACCCAAAAAAATTATAATCAGGATCAAATTCTTGAAGAAATTAAATTACATGACAAAATCAAAACTAAACTAGTAAATGGTCAAATAAAAAAAATAATTAATGTTCAAAATAAGATTATTAATATTATTGCTAGTTAATGTATTGGTATTGTCATGTACCAACACTCAAAAAAACAACTATAAATTTAAATTAGAGTATGTTGGGGGCGAGTTAGATGGTCTAATCTATTCTAACATACTTAAATCATATTTAGGGTCATTAAAAATGTATGATCAATTATCTCAATATGTAATACATACAGAAATTACTCATACTACTAATTTATACATTAGCAATGTTAATAATACTTCTGACAGAGAAAAAGTTAATTCTTATATTAGATTTTTTGTTATAGATGAAATTTTAAATTGTAAGGTTTATGAATATGAAAACCAAATTGATCAGTTTTATGTTCTAACTCCGAATATTAATTTCTCAAGTAACAAAATAGC
>JAYPSX010000119.1:0-4802 GCA_038133315.1 Hyphomicrobiales bacterium | reverse complement strand
ACCTTCTCTAAGGTAATTAGATTATAGTTCTCTTTTTCTAATATACTCAAAAGAGCATCAACTGCTTTTACTTTATTTGTATCAGTCATTTTAAATACTAGAGTCTTAGATAATTATTACTTTGATAGACTTTTGCTTCGCTCAATAGCCATACCGACAGCTTCATCTATCAGTAATTTTAATTTATCATTATTCATAAATATTTTCAATGCTGCTTCAGTCGTTCCACCAGGTGATGTTACGTTTTCTCTATGTTCAACAACTCCTATATTTGGGGAATTTTCCATTAAAGCTGATGATCCGATAAATGTCTGAGTTGAGAGTATATCCGCAAGCTCTTTTTTTAAACCATATTTTACGGCAATGGCGGATAAACACTCAGTAAATAAATAATAATACGCCGGACCACTTCCAGAAATTGCTGTAATTGCATGCATATCTGTTTCATTATCAACCCAAAAAAACTTTCCCATTGACCCAAATAAACTCTCGACTGTACTGATCAGATCTTGGGATAGCTTGTTTTCAGAAAATAATGCTGTTATACCTTTCCCGATAGCTGCAGGAGTGTTTGGCATAGTTCTTATTATTGTTGGTTTTGGACCTAAATATTTCCTCATATCTGCGACAGAATATCCTGCGATTATTGATATAATAACAGTGTTTTCTGATATTATTTCTTTTAAATTATCAAATAAATCACCTGCCACCTGAGGTTTTACAGCAATTAGAACAATTCCATCGTCTAATCTTATTTTATCCATATCATATAGTTTTAGATTGTGATTGATTAAGAATGGATCTTTATCATCTATAAAAGGATCAACAATCCTCACTACCTCTCTATCTAGTTGATTATTTAACCAACCGCTTAACATTGATTTTCCCATCCTTCCAAAACCAATGATGCTTATATTTTCTATGGTTGATAAACTCATGACTCTCCGACGGTTGTAAAGATTGCATTCTTTATAGCCTCGTCTGCATCATTCCCACCCCATATTACGTACTGAAATGATGGGTAATATTTTTCACATGCTTCCAATATGTGATTTAATAATGCATTAGATTGTTTATTTGTTGGCAAAAGCCCACCGGCGAGGAGTAAATTATATCTGAATACTGGTATTTGCTCATTGGTCCAAATATCAAAATGTCCTAACCATATCAATTGATTAATTTTTATGGTTAACTTTGTTACTTCATTGATCCTGTGATCTGGTATTTTTGTATCAAAAAATACTGCAATATGAATTCCTTCAAGTGTCTCATTCCAATTAAAGTTTATACGGAAGTTAGAATTTTTCGAGGAAATCCATAAATCCAATTCATTCTTTATAGATCTACTAAAAGAATAATTTTCTGTTTCTGCTAAATTTTCAATAATATCTAGCGGATGTTCATAGTGATCTAAATAAAGAATATTTTCCATAACTCAAAAGATAAATGTTTAACTATATTCTTCATCTTTATCGTAAATAATTAATTTTTTATTTACAGACGATATGGTTCGATATTTTTGAGTTAGAAGTTGAACTTATCCACTATTTTGTAGTTTTGAGTTTTTTAATTTGATTCTCAAGAGATTTGATTTTTTTTTCTAGTTTGTTGATTGTATCTGAAGAATTAACTAACATTTCTTTCATCACATCAAATTCATCTCGCTGCACAACCTCAAAATCATTTAAAATACGTTCAACTTGAGATTTTACAATAATTTCTACCTCTTTTTTTACACCATTAGCGAGCCCTGCTGTTTCTGACATTACCTCAGCTAGTTTGTTTAATATTTTAGAACCATTATCTTTCATAAAACTTTCCTGATAAGTTTAAATCATTTTTTTTATGATTATGATATATTAATGTTAAAAATCAATGGTAAAACATAATAAATGTTCACAACAACAATAATACTGCCATACATAGATCCGATAGCATTAAATATAGGTTTCATTAATATTCATTGGTATGGTTTATCCTATTTGTTTGGGATTATACTTGGATGGCTATATCTAAAATCAAAGTTTGTTTCCTCATGTATAGGAGACAGTAAATCTATAATATTATCTCTTAGTGACCTAATACCATGGATTGTATTTGGAATATTAGTTGGTGGAAGAGTCGGGTATATAATAATTTATAACCCTATTTATTTTATGGAAAATCCCTTTGAAATTTTTAAGGTTTGGAATGGTGGTATGTCATTTCACGGAGGCCTCGTTGGAATAATTATTGCAATCTACTTTTTTAGTAAAAAAAATAGTAAAAGCTTTTTATCATTTATGGACCTTATTGCCATCTCCGCTCCAATCGGAATATTTTTTGGTAGATTATCAAATTTTATAAATATAGAATTAATCGGAACTTACTCTGATCTACCATGGTCTGTAATATATCCAAACGATAGTGTATCGCGCCATCCATCTCAAATATATGAAGCAATACTTGAAGGACTAATATTATTCTTAATATTAGCATATTTATCTAAAAGAAATAAAATCCTTCACAATAAAGGAATGGCATCCGCAATGTTTCTTATGATTTATGGAACCTTTAGAATCTTCCTAGAACAATTTAGATTACCCGATCAACAAATAGGATATATTTTTGCTAATAAGCTAACAATGGGAATGATAATATCTGTTCCAATGATATTAGTTGGTTTGATTTTATATAAAAATATAAAAAAAGATGAATAAAAAATACAAGAATCTTGAAGAAAAGATTGTTCAGAAAATTAAAAATCAAGGACCTATCAGTGTTGATGAATATATGGAACTTTGTCTCAGTGATGAAGATTTTGGTTATTATATAAATTCAAAACCTATCGGTAAAAAGGATGATTTCATAACCTCTCCTGAAATAAGTCAAATGTTTGGAGAATTAATTGCAGTATGGCTCATTGATTTATGGTTCAAAATTGACAAACCAAAAATAAATATAATTGAACTTGGTCCAGGTAACGGGTTCATGATGCAGGATATTCTTAGAGTATCCAAAAATTTTAATGACTTCTATTCTTCCATCAAAATATGGTTATATGAACAAAGCAAAGTCCTCTTCAAAATTCAAAGAAAAAACATAAACCATCCTTTTAAACACTTTTCATCTTTAGATGAATTACCAAATGGAATAAACTTTATAATTGCTAATGAATTCTTTGATGCAATACCAATAAAACAATACCAATTTAATAACAATAAATTTAGAGAGAGAGTTGTATCAATTGATCAACATAATAATTTAACATTTGAGTCAATCGAGGTTAATTCTGATCATCTTAGCATTTCAAATAGAGAAATTGAGAGTCCAAGAAATGGTCTATTATATGAGATATCTCCTATGCAAGATACAATGCTAGAAAAAATATTTTCAAAGATCCTAATTAATGGGGGCTTATTAGTAATAGATTACGCAAAAACAAATGGGTCATCTGGTGATACGCTTCAAGCTTTATCAAAACATAAAAAAGTTTCAATATTTCATAAACCAGGTGAGAGCGATCTGACATCACATGTAGATTTTAATCAATATAGATATATTTCAAAAAAAAATAATATTCAAAGTTATGGTCCTACAACACAAAGAGATTTTTTGATTGGTTTGGGGATTGATCAAAGATACGTAATACTGAAAGAAAATGCCAATGATAGTCAATTAGATAAATTGTATCGTCAATATCATAGACTTATTGATAAGGATAAGATGGGAGAACTCTTCAAAGTAATGTACTTTTCAAATAATCCAAAAACTGTGCCAATCTCGATTACATGAAACCTAAATTTATCACATCAGAAAATCTAATATTCAATAATTGCAAATATGGTTTTTTCAAGAGACAGGGTGGTGTTTCAACAGGCATATATAATAGTTTAAATTGCAGTTATTTATCAAATGACTCTAATAAAAATATTGATAAAAATAGAAAAATCATCTCTCAAGAGATGGACTCTTCAGTGAGTTCAGTGAGACCTTTAGTAATTCCAACTCAACAACACACCAATATATGCAAGATTATTGATAGTAAATTTCCTGATAAATTTATAGCAGACTCAATAATTACTAGGCGAGATGACATTATCCTATCAATTCTTACTGCAGACTGTGCACCAATTTTGCTATACGAAAACAAAGAGCAAATTATAGGCGCTGTGCACGCCGGTTGGAAAGGGGCACAAAAAGGTATAATAGAAAATACTGTTGAACAAATCTTGAATATTGGTGGAAAGATTGAAAACATATTTGCAATAATAGGACCCTGTATACAACAGGACTCATATGAAGTTGGTATAGAATTTTATCAAGAATTCATCAGACAAGATCCATCAAACAAAAAGTTTTTTAAGACAGTTAATAGAGGAAAATACTTTAATTTACAGGCATATTGTTTAAGTAAAATCTATCAAATTGGGATAAGAAAGTATGATGTTATTGAAATTGATACATATAAAAATGAGACCGATTTCTTCTCTTACAGGAGATCACAACATAGAAATGAAATAGATTATGGACGTCAAGCAAATGCGATTCTGATTATAAATTAATTCAAATTTTTAGGTCATAATTATTGTGGTATATTTACATATTATCCAAACATGCTATTGTTGCATAAAAGATCATGTCAACTATGAATAAAAAAGAACAAAATATAAAAATTGTTACAGGAAACTCCAATCCCCCACTCGCTAATGCTATTGCTTCATACTTAAAAATTCCGCTTACGAGCTGCAATGTAAAAAGATTTGCTGATATGGAAGTCTTCGTAGAAATACTTGAGAATGTTCGGGGAGAAGATGTTTTTA
>JAYPSX010000118.1:0-4853 GCA_038133315.1 Hyphomicrobiales bacterium | reverse complement strand
CTGACTCGAATGATAATGAAGAAATAATTAATGACGAACAACCAGAGAAATTTAGCAAACACAAAAAAAGATACAAAATACAAGAGGTTATCAAAAAGAGACAAATCATTTTAATTCAAGTTGTAAAAGAAGAGCGTGGTAATAAGGGAGCTGCACTAACAACATATATATCTCTTGCAGGTAGATACTGCGTACTGATGCCAAATTCAGCAAGAGGTGGTGGAATTTCGAGAAAAATTTCAGATTTAAAAACAAGAAATAAAATTAAAGACTCGATAAGTTCTATTAAAATTCCCGATGGAATGGGTGTTATAATAAGAACTGCTGGTGCACAAAGAACAAAAATAGAAATTAAAAGGGATTTTGAATACCTTATCAGACTATGGCAAACTATAAGAAAATTAACCCTTAATTCTTCAGCTCCAGCACTTATATATGAAGAAGGAAGTCTTGTGAAAAGATCTATTAGAGATCTTTATAATAAAGAAATTGATGAGATAATTGTATCAGGTGATAATGCTTTCGAAGAAGCAAAGAGCTTTATGAAAATGCTTATTCCAAGTCACATAAAATTCATAAAAAAACACAAAGGTGATGTTCCACTCTTTATAAGTTTTTCTGCTGAGTCTGAACTACAAAACATGTACCAAGCAAATGTCAGCTTACCATCAGGAGGTTACCTTGTTATAAACCAAACAGAGGCTCTTGTTGCGATAGATGTAAATTCCGGAAGATCAACCAGAGAACATAATATAGAAGATACTGCACTTAGAACAAATATTGAAGCATCTGATGAAATTGCAAGACAGCTGAGGCTTAGGGATTTAGCAGGGTTGATAGTAATCGATTACATTGATATGGAAGAAAGAAAAAATCACAGATCTGTCGACCGCCCAGTGAAAGAAGCATTGAAGGCTGACAGGGCAAGGATCCAAGTTGGTCATATTAGTCAATTTGGGCTAATGGAAATGTCAAGACAAAGAATGAGGTCATCACTCATAGAGTCTTCAATGAGTAAGTGTAATCATTGTAATGGACTTGGTAGAGTAAGTTCAGTTAGTTCGCAGTCTGTTCAAATTATCAGAGCTATTGAACAAGATCTTATTGATAATGGAAGAAACAATATATCTCTTCAAACCAACCCCTCACTTGCAGACTATTTGCTCAATAAGAAAAGAAGAGCTATCTTTGAAATTGAACAAAAATACAACATTAGTATCACTATTGACACTGAAAAATTAGATGAAGAAAAGATTTATAATATCAATCACCATCCAATTGAAATTATTCCTGTAACACAATCTACTCCTGTAAGCATTGACTCAGTCTATGATGAAAATGAATCACAGGAGGATCCACAAGATGAAGAAACGACTGACTCAAAAAATAGGGAGCAGAGAAAAAATAGAAAAAAACCACAAAATATGAAAAATGCAAAAATAAGAAGCTCATCAAAAAGCGTTTCAGCAATAGATGACGGTTATAAGGATACAAAACGAGAAAAAAAAGAAAAAAGTAAGGTAACCAAAGACAGGAAATCTATCAAAAAAAACCTCATAAAAAATGATAACAAGAACTTAAACAAAGAAGATGGAAATAATAAAGAATCTCCAGCAAGTCCTCAACGTAGATCAATTAGGCAAAAAACGGTGAAGAAAGAGGACAATAATATCAAAAATGAGATAATTGCAAACCCTAAAACGGGATGGTGGGATGAATAATGCTTTTAATAAATTATTAGCAAAATTCAATAAAATCATTTTCTTATCTATTATCTTCTTAGTGTTCACTTCCATAAATGCTAAGTCATTTTCAATAATCAAAGATGCTGAAATAGAAAATCTTTTGAATGATTATACTCGTTCCCTATTAGAAATAAGCTTAAAAAACAGAAACCCTGAAATCTACATTATCTCTGATCCTTCTATTAATGCATTTGTTACACCAAATGGAAATATTTACATAAATATTGGTCTTCTCTACTATGCTGACACTCCAAATGAGGTTATTTCAATTATTGCGCATGAAATCGGTCATGTGTTAAATAACCACCACATTACAAGAAGTATTGAATTAGATACTCTAAATAAAAAACAATCTCTTTCGCAAATATTAGGTATCGGGGTCGGATTAACAGGATTGATGACTAATTCTGACACTATTTCAAATCTTGGACCAAGTATTTCCATTAGTGGCTCGGGGATTGCAATAAGAGATTATTTAAAATATTCGAGGACTCAAGAATATGATGCCGATATGATGGCCATTAAACTAATGGATTCGACCAGGCAGTCTTCGATTGGTTTAATATCAATTTTAGAAAAAATTAACAATCAAATGCAGATTGATAAAACTGATATAAATCCACTTGATATGACACACGCATTCCCAGGAGATAGAATTAACCTTATCAGAGAAAAAGTATATTCACAAAAAAATAGCTCCGCTAGGGACACAAAGGATCTTATTAGCAGACATAATCTTATGCGCGCAAAAATAATAGGTTATATGAATCTCCCCAATATTTTTGATACAAACTCAATTTATTTTAAATACCAAAAATTGATTAGATTATATAAAAACGGGAAACTAGATGATGCACTTTTAATTTTAAATGATCTAAATGATGAAATTGAGTCAATATATTTTACTGAATTAATGGCACAAATTTATTTTGAAAAAAAACAATATAATAGAGCATTAGAATATATTAACAAGGCTATAGAACAGAATGAAAAAGAAAGCCAATTCTCAATTCTTAAGGCAATGATTTTACTAGAAATGGAAGGGATGGAGAATATTGAAGAAAGTATTAATATCCTAAATAGTCATATATTCGATTCAAACCAAAATCCACAAATTTACTGGTACCTCTCGCAAGCTTATTTCAAAATTGAAAATATTGGTATGGCTGATCTAAATATTGCTAAGTATTATATTAAAACAAACCAATCCGACAAAGCAATAAATTTTGCAGAGAGAGCAAAAAATAATCTAACCATCTATTCCAATGAATGGATTCAGGCTGACGATATATCAAAAACAATGTATTAATTAAATTATTAATTTAAATTTAATAAATTTCAGTTTAAAAAAATATACAATGGTTCAAAATAATAAAATCGTAATAATTAATGGGCCCAATTTAAATCTATTGGGTAAAAGAGAACCTGAACATTACGGAAATAAAACTCTCGAAGAAATTAGGGTGGCATGCAATAATGTCGCTTCTGAATATTCCATTGAAATAGATTTTTACCAGTCAAATGACGAAAGCGAGATTATTAACATAATCCAATCAACTGTAGAAGAAAATGGAATAATTATAAACGCAGGAGCGTATACCCATACTTCCATAGCAATTCATGATGCATTAAAAACATCCAAATCTCCATCAATAGAAGTTCATCTATCAAACATTCATAAAAGAGAAGAATTCCGACACAAGTCCTATCTATCTAATGTAGTAAATGGGATAATTATAGGGCTATCAGATCATGGTTATGAATTAGCAGTTCATGCTATGGCAAAACTAATGAAGGTAAATAAGAAAAATGGCTAAAAAACCACTAGATGAAATCGAAATAATTCGTGAATTATCATCAATAATTAACGAAGAAGGTCTACACGAAATTGAAATTGAAAAAGAAGGCACTCGTATCAGGGTTCAAAACCAATCAGGACAGACGAATAACATATCGCAAGCGCAATTCCAACAACCAATAGCACCAGTCGCCTCCCAAATAAATAAAGATATTGAAACTCTTCCGCTAATTAATAATTCAGAATCATCTTCAAATAAATTTGTAAAATCTCCTATGGTTGGAACTTGTTATTTATCACCCGAACCCGGAAGTAAACCATTTATTCAAGTTGGTAGCAAAATTAATAAGGGTGATCCCATTATAATAATTGAAGCAATGAAGACTTTTAACACGATTCCAAGTACAGAATCTGGGACTGTTAAGAATATCCTTGTAGAGGATGGGCAACCAATTGAATTTGGTGAAGATATTATCGAAGTTGAATGAAAAAATATTTTAATAAAGTACTTATTGCAAATCGTGGAGAAATTGCAGTTAGAATTCAACGAGCATGTAAAGAACTTGGAATTCAGACTGTTGCCGTTCACTCTTCGGCCGATAGCGATGCAATGCATGTAAAATTGGCAGATGAAAGTGTTTGTATTGGGCCACCTCAAGCAGTAAATAGTTATCTAAACATACCAGCCATAATCTCAGCTTGTGAAATTACAGGAGCTGAAGCTGTTCATCCTGGATATGGTTTTTTATCTGAAAATGCTCAATTCGCAGAAATACTTGAAGCTCATAACATAACATTCATTGGCCCAACGTCAGAACATATTAAAATCATGGGTGATAAAATCACTGCAAAAGAAACCGTATCAAATTTAGGAATACCAATTGTCCCAGGATCAAATGGTAAAATTGAAGATCTAGACCACGCAAAAAAAATAGCTGAAAATATCGGGTATCCAATCCTCATTAAGGCATCCTCTGGAGGAGGTGGAAAAGGAATGAAAATAGCCAGGAGCCAAAATGATCTAGAAGAAGCTTTTAATATGGCAAAAATTGAAGCAAAGGCATCCTTTGGAGATGACACCGTCTATATTGAAAAATATTTAGAAGCCCCCAGACACATTGAAATACAAATTTTAGGGGATAAAAATGGTAACGCGATACATCTCGGTGAGAGAGATTGCTCCTTACAAAGGAGAAACCAAAAAGTTCTTGAAGAAGCCACCTCTCCAGTCATTGATGGATTGAAAAGAGAACATATTGGAGAAATTGCATCTTCCGCGATATCAAAATTAGGATATCACGGCGCTGGAA
>JAYPSX010000117.1:0-4861 GCA_038133315.1 Hyphomicrobiales bacterium | reverse complement strand
ATAACAATAGTTAATAGATCAATTAAAGAAAAAAAAGAATTAATAAGTAATGAAATTGTTCAAAAGGATGACTTTCCATTAATTGGTAGATCCAAGAATATGCAAGATGTCTACAGGATAATGGCCAGGTTAATGAATTCTGATCTTACGGTGCTAATAACCGGAGAGTCTGGTACAGGAAAAGAATTAATTGCAAAGGCATTACATGAATTTGGTACGCGTAAAAACTCACCATTTGTTGCAATAAATATGGCAGCTATACCTAAGGATTTAATTGAGTCTGAGCTTTTCGGACACGAAAAAGGTGCTTTTACTGGTGCAATTGATAAAAAAATTGGAAAATTCGAATTTGCAAATGGAGGGACTTTATTTTTGGATGAGATTGGTGATATGCCAATAGAAGCACAGACAAGACTTTTAAGGGTGTTGCAAGAGGGTGAATTTTTAAGTGTGGGCGGTACAAAGCCTGTCAAAACCAATGTTCGTATAGTCGCTGCAACAAATAAATCACTCAATGAACAAATAAAACTTGGAGCTTTTCGTGAAGATCTTTTTTACAGAATTAATGTCATACCAATAAAATTACCGCCTTTAAGGCAACGAAAAGATGACATTCCAGCTTTAGTTAATCACTTCATTGCCAGTAACATAAATAAATCCACATCTTTCACAATTGAAAAAGAGGGAATTGAATATTTAAAAAGTTATGATTGGCCAGGAAATATTAGAGAGTTAGAGAATTTCATTAAGAGACTAATAACTTTGTATCCTGAAGAGATTGTCTCACAGGAAATGATTAAAAATGAATTTTCTTTATTAGGCACAAGTAATTCTATGAATGAAAGTCGGAATATAAAAACACTTGAGGATTATATTGTATCTTATTTAAACCGATTCCCAATAAATGATTTTGATTATAATGAAAAAGGTTTATATCAAAGTGTACTATCAGAATTTGAAAAACCAGTTCTAGATTATGTTCTTAAAGCTACAGGTGGAAATCAAATTAAAGCTTCGAAGATTCTTGGGTTAAATAGAAATACACTTAGAAAGAAACTAAGAATGCTAAACATTGAATTTTCTAAAAACTATCAATAACAATAAATTAATACAAAATTTATAATTAAAAAATATTATATGTTATACTAAATTGTTATTATGATTGTTATTCAGACATCAAAATTTTTTACTCCAATTAAATCAATCCTATCAAATTATGGAGAGGTTTTATTTAATATTGCCATATTATTGTTGGCAATCTTTCTGATATCTTCCACTTGGTTAATATTAACAGGACAAGTTTTCATACCTTCTAATACTGTTATTTTTCTACTTTTTGCTGCAAATACTGTTTTTATTGCAATGATGGTTTTGTTGATTATAAGCAAATTTTCACAGATATTAATGGCAAGGCAGAAAAACATTGCCGGTGCGAGCTTACAAATTAAATTAATAACTTTGTTTGGTTTTGTTTCGGCATTACCTGCTTTAGTTGTGGCAGTGCTCGCAACAATTACTCTTGACAGGGGTCTTGATAAATGGTTCTCAGATAGAACAAAGTCAATGATTGATAAATCTAACATAGTTGCAAATAGTTACTTGAGGGAGCATTCAAACAATTTAAGAGCTGAAATTGATGCAATGAAACTAGATTTAAATAATTCCGCAAACATTTTTGAAACAAATATTAATGCTTTTGCAGAGTATTTTCTTAGACAATCCAAATTAAGAAAGCTAACAGGTGCATATATTATTAATCGAGAAGGAAATATATTAATCAGCACAACCACACCGGCATATGAAATAGGCTTTTCAAAACCATTACCATTATCTTTTGATAGAGCAGATCAAGGTGACATTGTTATTTTTAAGCCAAATGATTATAATATGGTGAGTGCTTTTGTGTTATTGCCAGATTTCATCGATGGTTATTTGCTTATATATAAAGCAGTTGATCCACTAGTTATAAATCATCTCAAACAATTAGAAATAACTACCAATGAATATACTGACCTCGAAAAAAGAAGATTTGATACACAAGTCACATTTGCACTGCAATATGTAGGGTTTTCACTGGTATTTTTAACTGTTGCAATTTGGTTTAGTATTTATTTTGCAAATAGATTGTCAGCGCCAATAGCAAGGCTGATTTATGCATCAAAACGTGTTTCAGAAGGTGATTTGGGGGTAAATATTGAAAATAAGTCAAAGATTGATTATGACATGTACAATTTGGTTAATACATTTAATAATATGACCTCTGATTTAAAACATCAAAGAGAAAATCTAATTTCAAACAATCAATTGCTAGATGAGAGGAGAAAATTTACCGAAGCAGTATTGTCGGGTATTACATCCTGCGTCTTGAGTATTGATAATAATGGTAATATTCAAATTGCTAACACTTCAGCTTGTAACTTCTTTAACAAAGAACTAAATGAAATTCTCGGGATAAATATTATTGATATTATGCCACAATTCTCAGATATTCTAATAAAAGCATACAAGAGCAGATAAAATATCGATTAGTATATAAATGTAAAAATTAATGACTATAATAGGAACCTTCATATTAAGATAACTAAAGAAGAGAAATCTACAAAGAGTGCGATGGTTATTGCCTTTGATGATGTAACTGATTTGGTTGATGCACAAAGAACGTCTGTTTGGGCTGATGTTGCAAGACGTATTGCTCATGAGATTAAAAACCCTCTAACACCTATTCAACTTTCTGCAGAAAGATTAAAAAGAAAGTACAGGGATCAGATAGTAAATGATATTGAAGTTTTCGAAGACTGTACTGACACAATAATTAGACAAGTCGGTGATTTGGGGAAAATAGTTGATGAGTTTTCGGCATTTGCCAAAGTCCCATCAGCAAAAATAAATAAATATGATATATGCGATACAATTAGACAAGCTGTCCTACTTCAAAAAATAACTTTTGACTCGATAAAAATTAAATTAAATATTCCAGAGAATGAAATTATATTCAACTTTGATCGAAGATTAATAAGTCAAGCGCTGATAAATTTAATTAAGAATTCCTCTGAATCAATTTTTTCAAACAATAAAAATGTTAATGAAGGTATAATTGAAATTACATTAAATGATTTGGGTGATCAAGTTTCAATTGAAATTAAAGATAACGGTATAGGCTTTCCTTTAACGGATACTGATAAGCTTCTTGAGCCATACTATACTACTAGGGAAATGGGTACTGGAATAGGACTTTCAGTTGTAAAAAATATTATTGAGGTTCACAAGGGGCAAATAAAACTTGATAATAATCTATCAGAAAATAGTTCAGTTGTCGGCGCAACTGTAACATTGCTCATACCAAAAACATTAAGTATTGACTCAGAGAGCATGAATGACTAGCAAAAAAAACATTTTAATTGTTGATGATGAAATTGATATTTGCAAGTTAATATCTGGCGTTCTTGAGGATGAGGGGTACAAAACTCTCAATTCACAAAATAGTGATGCAGCTCTCTTAGCAATCAAAGAAAATTCTATAGATTTGATTATACTCGATGTTTGGCTTGAAGGCAGTAAATTAGATGGGATAGAACTTTTACAGGAGATACATAAAATTCATCCGAAAATACCAGTAGTGATTATATCCGGTCATGGTAATATAGACACTGCAGTAACAGCTATAAAAATTGGAGCATATGATTACCTGGAAAAACCATTTAAGACAGAACGTCTTATTCACGTCATAAAACGGGCAACTGAGACTTATGAACTAAAAAATGAAATAACGGAAATTAAGAATAAATCAAATTTTGCAAGTGAATATATTGGTATTTCAAATCATGTAAACCAATTACGACAAGGAATAAATAAATTAGCACAAACAAATAGCAGAATATTAATCACTGGATCTATTGGTGTTGGTAAACAACTTGTATCACGTTTAATCCATAATAAATCAAATCGTTCTAAAAACTTATTTATGGAGATTGATGCCAATTATTTCAACCCATCTAAAATGCAAGAGTTTTTATCTAATAATAATATGAGTGAAAAAAAGTTTTTTGATGATCTTAATGGTGGCACACTCTTTATCAATGAAATTTCTAATATGGATATGGATGGACAAAAAATATTATTAAACATTATCAATGGCAAATCCAATGTTTCAAGTGATTTTCGTCTGATAGCAAGTACCTCAAAGGATTTAAAATCCTATATATCTTTGGGTATATTTTCTGATGAACTATTTAATAGGATTTCAATAGATTGCCTACATATTCCCAGTTTATTGGATAGAAAAGAAGACATTCCTATTTTAATTAATTATTTCCTAGAAGATGCTTTTTCCGTTTCGGAGGACTCTATAGCTATTTTTCAATCATACGCATGGCCTGGAAATATAAAAGAATTGAAAAATGTAATTGATAATATTATATTGCGATTAAATTCAGATGGAAAAGACATAATTACATCTGATTATATACCAATTGAAGTTAAAGAAAATAATCCCAATATATCAAATAGCGAAGTTTTAATTTCATATAATATGAAAGAAGCAAGGGATATATTTGAAAGGAATTACATAATTTCTCAATTGGCCAGATTTAATGGCAATATATCTAAAACAGCAGATTTTATTGGGATGGAAAGAACTGCTTTACATCGTAAATTAAAATATCTAGGTATTGAAAAATAACTCTCGGAGGTTAAGTGAAAATTCTAATTTGTGGAGCTGGTCAGGTCGGCTATGGGATTGCTGAACAGCTATCAATTCAAAAAAATGATGTAACAGTCATAGATAACTCTACAGATTTAATCAATAATATTAATAAATCTCTAGATGTAAGAACAATAAAGGGTAATGGCTCTTATCCTGAAG
>JAYPSX010000116.1:0-4893 GCA_038133315.1 Hyphomicrobiales bacterium | reverse complement strand
GGTGCAGGAATTGGTGCTAAAGCTGGAATATTTAAGGGTGGATTGGGTAGTGCATCATTAAACATTGATAATGATTATACTATAGGGGCTATAACAATTGTAAATTCTCTAGGCTCACCATTCATAGATAATACAAGGATTTTATATTCAGGGTTATATGAGATGAGTGGAGAAATGGGTGATAATATTAATTCAAATTATAAAAACTTTGCTTCGTACAGTTTTAATTATGAATGTAAAAATAATACCAAATTAAGGAGTGATCTAACATCTAAAGAGAATACAACTATATCTGTGGTAGCTACTAACATAGAATTAAACAAATTAGATCTATATAAAATTGCAAAAATGTGTACCTCAGGTCTAAGCCGTGCGATCCAACCGGTAGGAACACCAATGGATGGGGATATTATTTTTGTGGTTAGCAGTAATGAAAAAAAATTAAATATAGATGAGTATAATCTGACTCAGATTGGCTCTTTAGCAGCAGATACCCTTACTAGGGCCATTGGTAGAGCAGTTTTTTCAGCAATACAATAAATAAAAAATAGTAACAGATAATAAAACAACGAAGAGGAGAAAAAAAATGACAAATGAAAAATGGGAAAAAGGAAAAAAAATACGTGATGAAGCTTTTGGAAAAGAGGGGCTCGAGAGGTGGGATGATCTATACAAGATTTGTCCTACACATGCCGACGCCATTCACGAATACTGTTTTGGTACTATTTGGGATAGACCAAATTTAGATTTAAAAACACGTGAAATGATTGTTATGGCGGCAGCTGCGGCATTAGATTTGCCGCATGAGGTTGGGTTACATGTGCGCGGTGCGCTAAATAGAGGTGCTAATAAAGAGGAATTAATTGAAGTTATTCTGCAGTGCTCACCTTATATTGGCTTTCCAAAAACAAACCATGCACTAAAAGCTGCACAAGAAATTTTCGATAATTGGGAAGCAAAAAAAGATGATTGGAAGCCACTTTAGATATCACTATAAATTAGATGTGAGCTTAACAGGATGCCAACAGGTTGTAGGTTTACAAATATCTAATATATAAATATTAAAGGATATGTCATGATAAACACGGATTTAAATACAAAGCTTCGAGATTTACTAAATGATGGGAATTGTTATAACCCTGCAACAATTTTTAATCCATTATCAGCAAGGATTGCAGGTGATGTAGGGTTTAAATTAGGTATTATACCAGGTAGAATCATATCGCTTGATTATTTATCAGAACCTGATCTTATGTTACTAACATTATCGGAACTTACCGAAACCGTAAGAAGAATAGCTAAAAATACTGAAATTCCATTAATCGTAGACGCAGATAATGGTTATGGGAACGCGTTGAATGTAAAGCGAGCAGTTGAGAGTCTTGAAGATGCTGGTGTTTCAGGTATCTCACTAGAAGACACTGATTTACCAATTCAATTTGGTGCTTCCAAAAAACCAAATTTTTTAGGTTTAAAAGAGGCAACAAAAAAAATAAAAATTGCAATAGACACTAGAAAAAATATAAGTACCTTTATAGTTGCACGTACAGGCTGTTATCCTCACACTGGATTTGAAGATATGATTGAAAGAGGTAAAGCTTATGAGTCAGAAGGCGCGGATGCAATTTTTTATGTTAATGTTAATTCAAAAGATCACATTTGTGAAATAGCAAATCATCACAATGTACCTATAATCTTAGGCAATAATTCAACTACATTACCTCTTGAAGAGCTTGCTAAAATGGGTATCTCAGTCAGTTTGCCAGGACATAAAGCCTATTTTGTAGCAATGCAAGCTTATAGAGATGCAATACAAAGGCTTCTCAAAACTGGTAATTTTAGTGATTATAATATAGATATGGATAAAATAGGTGAATTATCCAATGAGGATTTATATTCAAATTTGATAGATAAATATATGAGAGGTTAAGAATAACGAAAAATGAATAATAATTATGAAGAGATAATTAATAATGTTTTCGATAATAATTCATCATCTACTAATATTGAAGAAGTTAGCAAGATTATTGATGATGTTCTTGAACAACTGGATTCTGGGGTACTCAGAGTTTGCGAAAAGATTGATGGTAATTGGATAGTAAACCAATGGATCAAGAAAGCCATCTTACTCAGTTTTAGAACAAAAAGTAATTCAACTTTAAACGGTCCATACGCAACTTGGTTCGATAAAGTTGCAGGTAAGACTGTAGATTGGGATGAAGATAAATATAATTCAGCAGGATTCCGGAATGTTCCAAATGCTGTTATCAGAAAATCTGCTTATGTTGCAAAAGATTGTGTCATTATGCCCTCATTTATCAATGTGGGTGCGTATGTGGATCAAGGGACGATGATTGACACATGGTCTACGGTCGGATCCTGTGCACAAATAGGGAAAAATTGCCATATAAGCGGGGGAGTCGGTATTGGAGGTGTACTTGAACCACTCCAAGCAAATCCTGTAATAATAGAAGATAATTGTTTTATTGGGGCGAGGTCAGAAATCGCAGAGGGTGTTATTGTTGAAGAAGGGTCGGTAATTTCTATGGGAGTTTTTATTGGAGCTTCTACAAAGATTGTCGATAGAGACACAGGAGATATTCATTTTGGTAAAGTACCATCATATTCTGTAGTAGTTCCGGGTACATTACCAAGTGAGAAGATGAAGGATGAAGGTCTTGGACTTTATTGTGCAGTTATTGTTAAAAGAGTCGATGAGAAAACTAGGTCAAAAACATCGATCAATGAATTGTTAAGGCCTTAAATAATTTCAAAAAAGTATATTCATGATAAATCAAGTTGAAGCACAAAATATTCTACAAGATTTTTTAAGGATTGAGAGTGTTACTCCTAATGTTAAAAAGTCGTTTGATTTTTTGGAAACATTATTCAAAAAATATAATTTTGAGATACACAGAGTGAAATTTGACTCAGGTAATACACCAGAGGTAGAAAATATGTTTGCTATAATTGGATCCAGCAGTCCTCATCTTAATTTTGCAGGTCACGTAGATGTTGTTCCCCCAGGTGAACTTAATAGTTGGAAGTATCCTCCTTTTTCAGGACATATTGAAGATGAATTCATATATTCGCGTGGTGCAGAAGATATGAAAGGAGCAGTAATTGCCTCTATTATTGCTGGAATTAACTATTTCCATAAAAAAATGGATTCCAATGGTACATTAAGTTATTTAATAACTGGTGATGAGGAGGGGGTAGCGATAAATGGGACTGAGCCACTAATTAAGTGGGTCAATAATCAAGGAATAAAAATTGATGATTGTATTGTTACTGAACCTACAAACAAAGAGCTTATTGGAGATAATATTAAAATTGGACGAAGAGGAAGTCTGTCTTGTGATTTAAAAATTACTGGAAAGCAGGGACATGTGGCATACCCTGAAAAAGCGAATAATCCTATAACACCCACTATGGAGGCTTTATCAAAAATTACTGGACAAATAGATGAAGGGTCAGAGCATTTTCTCCCAACAAATATTGAGATTACGTCCATAGATGTAAATAACCCAGCGCACAATGTCATTCCTGAAGTAGTTAATGTATCTCTTAATATTAGATTCAATGATTTATGGAATGAAATATCATTAATGGAGCACTTGAAGGATAGACTCTCATCAGTCTTTGATGAAGTGAATATCAATTTTGATTTGAAAAAAATATCACTGGCAGATGTTTATTACACTGGAAGTGGAAAATTATCTGATTTACTTCAAAAGGCTATATTTGATAAAACAAAAATAGAAGCCAAACTCAGTACTTTTGGTGGGACCTCAGATGGCAGGTTTATTGCAAAATATTGCCCAGTAGTTGAGTTTGGACTTGTTGGCAGGTCAATGCATCAGGTAGATGAGAGAATAAAAATTGATGAGTTTTTTCTACTTACCGAGATTTTTCAGGAATTTATTTATAATTATTTTAACTCTTAAATATTTAAATGGAATCGTAATCGATTCTTCTCAGATATAAACCACAAGAGGGTGCAAGTGTAGCACATTTTGAGCGGTCTTTTGCTTCAATAATTTCAGGAATCATTGATAGATTCCATGATCCAGTGCCAACTTTTATAATACAGCCCATAATTGACCTTACTTGGGTATGTAAAAAAGATTTTGCTATAAAATCAACATATATCTTTTCTTTTTTCTTATTAATTGAAATTATTTCAATAGATTTGATAGGCGATTTAGACTGACAACTTGCAGATCTAAATGTAGTAAAGTCATGTTTTCCAATAAAAAAATCTGCGGCCTGTTGCATCAATGATATATCTAAGCTTTGACTTATATGCGCATGGGTATTTCTATTATATGTTAAGGGACTTTGACGATTGATTATTTTATATCTGTAATACCTCATTGTGGCTGAGAATCTTGCATCAAAAGTATCTGGAACACTCTCAACATTTATAATACTAATAGCCTCATTTTTTAGGTAAAAATTTATAGCCTGAAAGATGGTATTTTCATCTCTTTCATCATCCAAATCGAAGTGAGCCACTTGGCCAGATGCGTGCACACCAGAGTCAGTTCTTCCTGCTCCATTTACAGTTACTTTCATACCACAAAATTTTTCTATGGCATCTTCAATATTGCCTTGAATAGATGGTGAGTTTTCTTGTCGTTGCCAGCCGGAATAGTTAGTTCCATCATACTCAATTAATAGTTTATATCTCATTTATTGTTATAACTGCTTACTGATTAAGTATGCTTCCTTCTATAATTTTGGTTCCGCGCAAGAATTCCTCAATATGTATTGGTTTCTTACCTTCTCTCTGAATTAGTATAGGACTAATTGACTTATCAGAGCAGGCAATCGTTAAATTACTATCCAATATTTCACCTGGGGCACCAGATAAGTCACTTTCAATCGCAT
>JAYPSX010000115.1:0-5061 GCA_038133315.1 Hyphomicrobiales bacterium | reverse complement strand
ACCCAATCAGCATTACAGTTTAATTCAACCAAATGTAATTCAAATTTTAGCACCTGCTCAAACATTGGTTCGTTTTTTAAACCATTGAAATACACCAAATAAGCAGTATCAGATACATTGAAGCCATTCTTTCTAAACAACCATTGATACATTTCTAGCTGACGTTGATAACCTCGAGCATATTCATATTTAGCTGTTTCAGACCAATCAAATATTTTTTTTGATGTGGATTTGACATCAGATACAATCAATTCACCATTTGGCTTCACCCATACATCATCTATCGCTCCATAAAAGTGATATCCATATTCTTCTGAAATATATGATAACCCTTGCCTAAAGTTTCTCCATTTATCAATGTCAGCGTGTTTGAATGGAACAGCGTCTATATTATATTGTATAAAAAGTGGATGAGGTTCTCCTTTATTGCGATAATAATCAAATTCATTTTTACATAATTCATCAACTGCAGAATTTAGTGTGAATGGTATCTGTGATGGGCTAACTTTATACTTATATTGCAGTACAAAGCACCTTTTACAACCAATATATTTTTCTACACCAGATCTACTAATTTTTTGCAAAATTAATCTCCCAAATATTAATTATCTTATAGATAGAATATTAATAAAAAATAACTAGAAAATATTAAGAGGCGCCATTAAAAAATGGCGCGAGTGACGAGACTTGAACTCGCGACCTCCGGCGTGACAGGCCGGCGCTCTAACCAAACTGAGCTACACCCGCGTAATGGTAGGCGGTGACAGGCTCGAACTGCCGACCCTCTCGGTGTAAACGAGATGCTCTCCCAACTGAGCTAACCGCCCACTACAATAAACCATAAATACAGTAAAAAAAACAAAAAATCTAGAATTAAATAATTACATATGTACAAAAAAAAACGTGCGGTAATTAACCGCACGTACTTTTTTTAATATAAATTTTTATATTAATTAACTGCGTCTTTTAGAGCTTTACCAGCTTTAAATTTTGGACTCTTTGAAGCAGGTATTTTTATAGCTTCCCCTGTACGTGGATTACGTCCTGTTGTTGCTTTTCTGTTTGCAACAGAAAATGTTCCAAACCCAACAAGTCTAACATCCCCACCACTACTTAAAGCTGATGAGATTGAGTCAAAAACTGCATCAACTGCGCTTGAAGCAGCAGTTTTAGAAATTCCAGCAGCGTCGGCTACATTATTAATTAGATCGTTCTTATTCATAGTACTATCCCTTTCAGATATTATATTTTTATCATTTAACAAGAAAAGTTAATTAATGGTTAATACTAGCAATTGATCCATAGGTAATCAAAAAAAAACAACAAAATCTTCAAAGAACTGCAGAAAACTGCCACTTATGCACTATTTTAAAGAAAAATTGTGGTAAATTTTTTCTCATTGATAAAAAAAATCAGTAAAATTATCAAAAAAACAGAATCAGTTAATGTGCTACGGACGGTCGTTCTTTATCATTACTGCCAGTTATTGATTGATCGTGTGCTTCAATATCTTCTTTGCTCCATTCTATTGGATCAAGCTTTGAAACTAAAGCTGCATCTATTATCTCTTCAATCTTTGTTACTGGTATAATTTTGAGATCCTTTGTTATTTCTTCTGAGATTTCAGATAAATCTTTTTTATTTTCTTCAGGTATGAATACTGTTTTAATTCCTCCCCTTGTAGCTGCAAGCAGCTTTTCCTTTAAGCCACCAATAGGGAGAACTCTGCCTCGTAATGTAATCTCACCCGTCATTGCAATATCTTTTCTGACAGGCACCTGTGTCATAAGTGATATTATTGCTGTAGCCATAGCAAC
The DNA here is from genome assembly GCA_038133315.1 of Hyphomicrobiales bacterium. GTDB lineage: Bacteria > Pseudomonadota > Alphaproteobacteria > Rhizobiales > TMED25 > TMED25. The sequence goes on along the minus strand of JAYPSX010000115.1, from coordinate 3,244 downwards.
ACCCGCTGAAGGGCCGTCTTTTGGAGTAGCACCTTCAGGTACGTGAACATGAATATCTCTTTTGTCAAATAATGGAGGTTTAATTCCATATTTTGTAGCATTCGATCTTACATATGATGCTGCTGCTGAGATTGACTCTTTCATAACATCTTTTAGATTACCAGTTACTGTCATCCTACCTTTTCCTGGCATCATTGCACCTTCAATGGTCAAGAGTTCGCCACCATATTCTGTCCAGGCAAGACCAGTAACTATACCTATTTGATCATCGCGTTCAGCTTCTCCATATCTATATTTATATACACCGAGATAATCAGAGATGTTATCTTTTGTTACTTTTAAATCCTTTGATTCATTAGATACAAGTTTCTTAGTTGCTTTTCTTGCAATCTTAGATAATTCTCTCTCTAAACTTCTAACACCAGATTCTTTTGTGTATCTGCGAATAGTTTCCAAGAGAGCACTTTCGTCGATAGAAATCTCTCTTTCTGATAATCCATGCTGCTTGTAAACCTTTGGCAAAAGATGTTTTTTGGATATTTGCAGTTTTTCATTTTCTGTATAACCAGCAATCCTTATTATCTCCATTCTGTCCATTAGAGCAGGTGGTATGTTTAAAGTATTTGCAGTTGTAATAAACATTACATCAGACAAATCATAATCAACTTCTAGATAATGATCATTGAACTTATCATTTTGTTCAGGGTCTAGAACTTCCAGAAGAGCAGCTGATGGATCTCCACGATAATCAGAACCTAATTTGTCAATCTCATCTAGAAGAAATAGTGGATTTTTTGTAGTTACTTTCTTCATTGATTGTATTATGCGGCCAGGAAGTGAGCCAATATAGGTTCTTCTGTGCCCACGTATTTCAGCCTCATCTCTGACACCACCAAGACTTACTCTAACAAACTCCCTACCAGTTGATTGAGCAATTGATTTACCGAGTGAGGTTTTACCCACGCCTGGAGGACCAACAAGACAAAGTATAGGGCCTTTTAATTTTTTTGTTCTTTTCTGAACAGCAATATATTCAATTATTCTCTCTTTGACTTTTTCTAATCCATAATGGTCATTATCAAGAACATCTTCTGAATATTTGATTGGTTTATTAAACCTTGACTTCTTACTCCATGGAATTGACACTATCCAATCCAGATAGTTTCTTACAACTGTAGCTTCTGCAGACATAGGACTCATCTGCTTTAATTTTTTAAATTCAGATTTTGCTTTTTCCTTAACATCTTTAGGTAATTTTAGAGATTCAAGCTTCTTTTCTAGTTCAGCAGAATCATCACCGCCATCTTCACCCTCTTTTCCAAGTTCTTTTTGAATTGCCTTCATCTGCTCATTCAAATAGTACTCTCTTTGAGTTTTTTCCATTTGTCTTTTTACACGCCCTCTAATCCTTTTTTCAGTTTGTAAGACGTCAATCTCACCCTCTAGGAAACTTAAGATGAGCTCGAACCTCTCTTTGAGATTATTCGTTTCAAGTATTTTTTGTTTTTGAGATAACTTGATTTGTATATTTGAAGCAATCGTGTCAGCTATTTTTGAATAATCATCAATCTCCGAAACTGAACTAAAAGTATCGGCCGGTATTTTCCTATTTATTTTGGTATAGTTTTCAAACTCCATAAGGCATGCTCTCGATATTGCTTCGATTTCTGGATCATCTGGAATAATTTCTTTAATTAAATCGACCTCAACTTGGTGAAATTTTTCTCCCTTTATGAAGTTTCTTATTCTTGCACGGCTTGTTCCTTCAACCAGTACTTTAACTGTGTTGTCTGGCAATTTTAGTAATTGCATAACAGAAGCAATGGTTCCAACCTTATATAAACTATCTTCATCTGGATCTTCAGTTGTTGAGTCAATTTGTGAAACCAAGAAAAGTTCACGATCATTATTCATAACTTCTTCGAGGGCCTGAATGGATTTATCCCTTCCCACAAACAATGGAACAATCATATTTGGATAAACAACAATATCTCTTAAAGGTAAGATAGGGTACAAATCACTACTTATTTTTATATCGTCTTCCATGTCTAAAACTCACAAATTATTTATATAGATATAATTTGTTACTTAAAAGGCATAGTTTCAAGTTATTTTAATAGAAATAAACTATATTTAGAAAAAATTAAGCAAAATTACCTAAATCTTCTTTTTGTTCGGAATATATATATAAGGGACGAGATTTTCCTTCGACCACTTCATTGGATATAACGACTTCTTCAATCATGTCTAGTTCTGGTAATTCAAACATTGTTTCAAGCAGGATTGACTCAAGTATGGAACGTAAACCACGAGCGCCCGTTTTCCTTTCTATTGCTTTCTTTGAAATAGACTTCAGTGAATCTTCAGAAAATGTGAGTTTAACATTTTCTATCTCAAACATTCGTTGGTATTGTTTAACGAGTGAATTCTTTGGTTCTGTTAGTATTTTGATTAGTGTATCTTCATTTAAATCTTCAAGAGTTGCTATGATTGGCACACGGCCAACAAATTCAGGAATAAGTCCAAATTTGAGAAGGTCCTCTGGTTCAAGAACTGTAAATAGTTCATCAATATTTTTTTCTTCCATTTCTTCGACTGATGCGCCAAAACCGATTGATGAGTCATTTGTCCTTTTGGCAATTATTTTTTCAAGACCTGCAAATGCACCACCACAAATAAATAGTATATTTGTTGTATCAACCTGAAGGAATTCTTGTTGGGGATGTTTTCGCCCACCCTGAGGAGGAACACTGGCCACAGTTCCTTCCATGATTTTCAAAAGAGCTTGTTGGACACCTTCACCAGATACATCTCTGGTGATAGAGGGGTTATCAGATTTACGGCTGATTTTATCAACTTCATCGATATAAACTATTCCTCTTTGTGCTTTCTCAACGTTGTAATCGGCAGCCTGAAGAAGCTTTAAGATTATGTTTTCGACATCTTCACCCACGTAACCTGCTTCAGTGAGACTAGTGGCATCAGCCATGGTAAACGGAACATCAAGTATCCTTGCCAGTGTTTGAGCAAGTAGCGTTTTACCACTTCCTGTTGGTCCTACGATAAGAATATTTGATTTTGATAATTCAACATCATTTGAGGTTATTACCTCGTTTGATAATCTTTTATAGTGATTATGTACAGCAACTGAAAGTACCTTCTTAGCGTGTTCTTGACCTATAACATATTCATCAAGAATTTTAAAAATTTCAGAAGGTGTAGGTAGTTCCTTCTCGGATTTTAT
>JAYPSX010000114.1:0-5064 GCA_038133315.1 Hyphomicrobiales bacterium | reverse complement strand
TATTATTTGATTGTTGGACTGTCTTGTTAAATTTATCAACAAATTCAATTATTTTTTTTAGTATTGCTGGGATCTTGCATTTTGTATTTGGTAGATACTCAAACTATCGATCAACACAAGCTCTCGGAGCAACTCAAGCAGGTCCAATAACTCAATTGGCATTATTCGTATCTATTTTCTTTGCTTTTTTTGTTCTTGATGAAGATATTACAATATATCTTTTAGTCGGAATGACACTGGTATTACTTGGTCCAACGGTTATTTTTTTAGTCAAAAAGAAGAATACTATTACACAATCTGGTATCAATATTGATTATAAAAACGGCTACAAATGGGGTGTGCTTTGTGCTCTATGTTTTGGATCTAGTCCCTTTTTTGTTAAGTTAGGGCTTAATGACGGCGGTATAAAAGAGAATATTGCTGGAGGTTTTGTTTCATACATTGCTGCTACAATATTTGTTTTTCTTATATTGTTGCTTTCAAGGTCCAAATTAAAAGATATTTATAATTTGAATAATTCAGGCGCAAAGTGGTTTGTTGTCACAGGACTACTTGTGTTCCTATCTCAATTATTAAGGTATATGGCTTTGGGAGTTGCACCAGTATCCGTGGTAGAGCCTATACAAAGAACAACAGTTATATTTCGTGTTGTATTTAGTTGGTTACTCAACAAACAACACGAAATTATAAACTTAACTGTTCTACTAGGAATACTTCTGTCGATTATAGGTGTTTACCTAATAATCTGGCAGATATGATTACTGCATAAAGTAATCAACATCTTCAGCAGTAAATTCTACTGCTCTGTTTTCAACTTTTGGTTTGTCTTTTTCACCATTCCAAATGTATAGAGCTGTTAATCCCATGATGGCAACAATTACTGCCATGATTATGTATTGATTTTTGTTACTCATCTTTTACTCCATAAATTACGTAAGTCTATATATATCAAAGATCACTAATTGTTAAAGTAAATTAGTTAATATTATACAAATATTAATTTACTATTTCCCACATTTTTTCAGTTGTAACAGGCATATTTAAATTTTTACCATCTATGTTGTTACTTTCGAGTGCGTCAACAATTGCATTCATAATAGTAGGCAAGGCACCAGAGATACCTGCTTCGCCACAACCTTTGATTCCCAATGGATTGGTTTTACAAGGAACAGGGTGTGATTTGAAGACGAATTCTTTAGGAATATCTGCAGCTTTTGGCATAGTATAATCCATGTAAGATCCAGATAATAATTGACCATAATCATCATAGCATAGATTTTCCATTAAAATTTGACCCTGAGCTTGAATTATTCCACCAAGTACCTGGCCTTCTACAAGCAATGGATTAATCAAATTACCAAAATCATTAACCGCAATATGTTTTATTAATTTTACTACACCTGTTTTTGGATTTATTTCCACTTCTGATATATGACAACCATTAGGGAATGATGATGGGGGAGTATCCTCAGCTAATTCACCATCTAAACCTTGTGGCAGATCAGCTGGCAATTGTTTATTCTTAATCAACTCCTTAACTTGATCATTTAAATCTAAAATGTTTAATTTGTGATTTGTGTTTGGTATTTCAAAGTCACCATTATTAAATTCAACATTATCTGCGTCATCACCAAATATATGGGCAGCCAACTTTTTGCCATTATCTATTACAATATTTGAAGCTTTTAGTAGTAATGTTCCACCTGAAATGGCACTTCTGGAACCACCTGTTCCAGTTCCTGCAACTAATTCCTTACTATCACCTTGTAATAATTTAAATTTTTCCATTGGGATACCGAGTTTGTCAGATACTATTTGAGCAAATGATGTTAAATGACCCTGACCATAATCAAGATTACCACTTACCAAGGTAATGTCTCCATTATCATCAAATCTTATTCTACCCATTTCAACACCAACGGGAGCGGTAACTTCAAGATAGTAAGTAAGGGCATGCCCTCTTAATAGACCATTCTTTTTTGATTCATTGACTCTATCTTGATAAGTATCCCATTCGGCAGTCTTTAGGGCTTCATTTAAAACACTTTCAAAATCACCACTATCATAAGTCAGTCCTGCGGCTGATTTATAAGGAAATTGATCATTTTGAATGAGGTTTATTCTTCTCAATTCAACTGGATCTATATTCATCTCTATTGCAGCTTTTTGAAGCAATCTTTCCATAATGTATACACCTTCAGGTCTTCCTGCGCCGCGATACGCTCCAATAGGCGTTGTGTTTGTAAATGCTGCAATTGTATTAATATATAGTTTTGGAATTTGGTAGGCGCCACAGAAATTGTTACGAATATTTGCAGATTGGGCCATCGGACCCATTAAACCCAAAAAGGCTCCACAATTTGCAACAACATTTATTTTTGCTGCAACCATCTTCTTGTTTTTATCAAATGCTAGAGTTGCATTAATCCATGAGTCTCTTCCGTGTGTGTCTGATAAGAAGGAGTCAGTTCTTGTATCTTTCCATTTAACACTTTTTCCAGTTTTCTTAGCACCAACAAGGGATGCAATATATTCTGGGTAAGGACTGGACTTCATGCCAAATGATCCACCCACGCTATGTGTGTGGCAGTGCATTTTGTCTCTTGGAATGTTAAAGATGAATTTAGAGAGAATATTGGAGAAACCAAATAGGCCTTGGGATGGGGAATGTAATTCATATTTTTCCTCATCGTTGTGATAGGATGCGAAACATGCTCTCGGTTCCATTGCTGATACAATTAACCTGCTATTTCTCAATTCAATTGTGGTTTTATATTCAGCATTTTTAATGAGTGTATCAATCTCACCTTCATCACCAAATTCCCAATCAACAGCTACATTGTCATTCATAGCGGGATGTATAGTAATATCTGATTTGATGGATTCATTAGGATCAACAATCACATCTAATTCTTCAACTTCAAGGGTAATAAAATCTGCAGCATTCTTTGCGTTATTAAGTGTATCAGCAATTATAAATGCAACTGGCTGCCCCACATAATAAACTTTGTTTTTTGCAAGTGGAAGTAATGGTGGTACATTGATAGGGTTGCCATCTTTGCCAAGCAATTTATCTGCTGTGATGCATGGGATTGGTCCAATATTTTCATTGTCCATATCAATATGAGTTAATACATCAACAACACCAGGCTGTTTTTTGGCTTCATCAACATCAAGACTTAAAATAGTTGCGTGAGCATATGGAGATCTGAATACGTATGCGTTATTATATTCGACATCAGCTTTATAGTCATCTGTGTATGTGCCTTCACCTTTAAGGAGAATTGGATCTTCAAATCGAGAAACAGGTTGACCCACTGCGAATTTTGTAAACGATAAATCTTTTAAATCATCCATGTCTATAACATCCTTCTTTAATAAAAAATTATTTATAACTATTAAGTATCATATCTGATGCTTTTTCTGCAATCATTATTGTAGGAGCGTTTGTGTTACCAGACACTAATGTTGGCATAATTGAAGCATCAACCACTCTTAGTGAACGTACACCATTGACTTTAAGTTCATTATCTACGACAGCCATATCATCTGTGCCCATTTTGCATGTTCCTACTGGATGATAGCTTGTTCGACTCATATCTTTTAGATAATCCAATAATTGATCATCACTATCTTTATCTGCCCCTGGGTATTTTTCTTGAACTACATATTTTGAAAAGTTTTTATTTTCACAAATTCTTCTCACTATGCGAATTGCATCCATTAGTTTTTGTCTATCACTTTCTACAGAAAGGTAGTTTGGGGCAATTTCAGGAGGTGAGAGAGGGTCTGATGATGATATTTTAACATATCCTCTACTTTCTGGTCTTAGTAGGGTGCAAACAACTGTAACGCCAGGATATTTATGAGGGGCACCTCCGATAGCTGTTGTTGAGAACATAAGCACCAAACTTTGAATATCAGGAGTTTCAAATGTTTCATTGGTCTTGAAAAAACCTCCTGCATATGCAACACCCATACTCAGCATACCCTTGCGTTTGAATATATACTCTAATCCTGCACCAATTCTTTTAGAGAAGTTGTTATAAACATCATTAACAGTAAAAGGTTTATTAAGTTGATAAATTACAGGTGCGTTTATATGGTCTTGTAAGTTCTCCCCCACACCTTTTAATTCATAGACAGTTTCAATACCATTACTATCCAGTAATTTTTTTGGACCAATACCGGATAACTGCAATAATTGAGGTGTATTGAATGCTCCCAAAGATAAAATTATTTCTTTCTTCGCACTTATGAGATTTAGTTTGCCATCTTTTATGTATTCAATTTCTTTTGCTACTTTTTGATCAAATATAATTTTTGTAGCGTGCGCCCCTGTAATTATAGTAACGTTTTTCTTTTTTTTCACATCACTGAGATATGCCTTTGCCGCACTCCATCTTCTTCCCTTATAAGTTGTCCATTGATATGGACCAAAACCTTCCTGTGTTTCTCCATTAAAATCATTGTTTTCTTTGAATCCTTCCTCTACTGCAGCATCCACATAAGCTTTTGCGAGAGGGTGATTGTCTTTATGGTCACTAACGTGTAAATTACCATTTACACCATGGAATTCATTTTCACCTCGTTCCTGTATCTCAGCTTTTTTAAAATACGGGAGTATATCATCGTAGCTCCAGCCAGTGTTACCGAGCTGTCTCCAATGATTATAATCTTCTTTTTGTCCTCTGATATAAATCATTCCATTAATGGAGCTGGAACCACCAAGTACTTTGCCACGTGGTGCTGCCATAGATCTCTTAACCCAACCATCATCATTCTTGGTTTGGTAGAGCCAATTAACATTCTTGTTTGTGAATAATTTTGCATAACCAATAGGAACGTGAATCCATGGGTTATTGTCTTTCCCACCGGCTTCCATTAGGCAAATGTTATACCTACCATTTTCTGACAATCTTGAAGCTAAAGTACAACCCGCCGACCCAGCACCTACAATTATAAAATCAAATTCATCCATATATTTTGTGTTATTTTCTCATTGGCTTATCTATAAAAAATATATTACATAAATCAAAAAAATGTAATATTAATTATTAATTA
>JAYPSX010000113.1:0-5080 GCA_038133315.1 Hyphomicrobiales bacterium | reverse complement strand
CTTATAGGCAAGTCAAAGATATAAGGACAAAGTTGGAAAGCACAAACCCTGATGCTGTGCTAGATGGTGAGATAGATCAGTTTCTTGAGTCTGCGCTTTCAAATGATTTATAGAAAAATATATCTATAGTTTCTTTACATTTTCAAGAACGTCCTCAACATGTCCTGGAACACTTACTTTGTCCCAAATCTTTTGAACTATCCTATCTTTGTCAATCAGAAATGTTGCTCTGTTAATACCCATATACTTTTTACCGTACATACTTTTTTCAACCCAGACACCATAATCTTCGCAAGTTTTTTTGTCCTCATCAGACGCGAGGATAACATTTAAACCATGTTTTTCTGAGAATTTTTTATGTTGTTTGATAGAGTCTGCAGAAACTCCGATAATTATGGTATCATTTTTAGTGAATTCTTCCAAGTGGGCAGTGAAATCAATGGCTTCTTTTGTACAACCAGGTGTATCATCTTTAGGATAAAAATAAAGGACAATATTTTTTCCAGCATATGTCTCCAGTGTTACATTAGATCTTTCGTCAATTGGCATATTAAAGTCAATAGCCTTCTCACCTTCTTTTATCATAAGGACCTCCTAATAATTGGTAATAAAATAAAATTAAGTAATATTTAGATATATATAATAATATTATTACTTTATGATAAAATTACAATATTTGACATCTAAATAAACCTTGATTGGCAATAAAACATCTTATGAGAATTCTATCCCTTTCGAAATATTTATTATACTCACTATTAATATTATCAATTCTCATCTTTGCCTCATTGTTCTCTCTGAGGTCTTGGCTAAACAATGAATTACTGAGCAAAAATATCGATATAAGTTTCGCAAAGAATTTTATATCTCAACATATAATAACACCCAATAAAAACATTAATTACAAATACGATAAAATTGAACTTAAAAATTCTAATGATCGTGTTTTATTACTTTTATCAGAAGTTAAAATCTCAGATGAAAATAATGAATTGTATTTTTATGCGAATGAAGTAGAGATAACAAATTCATTGCTTGATCGGGTATTTGGACCTCTTAAAGGATTTTTTAATACAAATAAATCGGTGAATAATTATGTTGTTTTAAATCCCGAGTTTTTTTTGGAATTTGACGAAGGTGCTGAATCAACAAATGAACTAGTCAATAATTCAGAAGATGCCAATAATGACGAAATATTGCTTGAAGATAGTATTGCATTTCTTGGAGACTTATCACCTGAGATTCATTTTTATCAACCTGCGCTATATAAAACCAGTAAATTTATTAATGATATTAAAAGTATTTTTGTCGACTCCCCAAACAGTATGGTTTTACTAAACAATGCTATTTTTAATTTAAACTATTCAAACCAAAAGTATAAATTCAACTCTCCCATAGTTGAAATAATATCTAGTGAAGAAAAATTAGAATTGAAATCATCTGTTGCCTCATCAAATAGAAATGATGATCAATTTGAAGTATCTATTTACGGGTCGTCATTGAATTCAAGTGATGCTACTGACTTGGATATTGCATTTAAAAAAATAAATTTTAAAAAATTAAGTGAAAGTATAAATCATAAATATGATGTCGATATATTTAATGGGAATTTATCCGGTCGCTTGAATGTATCATTCAATAAACTTGGAAGAGTTATAAAATCAAATCTAGACTTAAATGTAGGTGAGGGGGTGATTAATTTTAAATTGCCGTACTCAAATTCTCAAAAAAATAACCTAAATGATGCATATTTCAGTCTTTCATTCCAGAGCGCAACGAATGAAATCAACATCAATGAAATGAGAGTTTATCATGATGATTACAAAATTTCAGGAAATGGTATAGCTGATGTCAATTTCACGCAATCTGGACACGTAGACAGCTTTGAAATAACTTTGTTGGATTTTAAATTACAAAAAAGAGATGAAGTTATACTAGATAAATCAACTATAAATATGAGTTATGAAATAGAGAATGATAGTTTTATCCTTTATGAAATTACTGGACTACTCCCCCTTGGGGATTTGAAATTAACTAATGAAATAAAGAATGACCTTAATGAATATTCATTAGAAATAAACAATACTGACGCATCTAATCTCAATAAAATATTAAACTTATTTTTGGCAAATAATGTTTCTAAATGGTTTGCTGAGAATGTTAATGATGCACAAATAATTAAATTAAATGCAACTCGTAAGTCTTATAAGAATGATAACAATTTAAATGATCAACTTGAAATTAATATTGATTTTTCTCAAGCTGATTTTGCATACTATAAAAATTATCCTAATATTCAAAATTCAGAGGGTAATCTAATTTTTAATAACAAAGAAATCTCTGTCCAGCTATATGATGGAGATTTAGTGCTTGAAAATTCAACAAAAGTTAAAATTCGCAATTCCTCAGGAAAAATCTTCAATGTTGATAATAAATATATAGCTGACTTTGAGATACAGGCAGATTGCAGCATTCAAGATTGTATTGAATACTTTCATGAAATTGGATTAAACAAAGATAGTTTGATGGACCTACAAGATAGAATAACAGGTAATGCCTCCATAAATGCCTCTGTCTTAATTGATACAAATCTAGGGTTTACACTTGAATCAATTAAAGAAGCTGATCTAAATGTTGAGAGTTTTTCATTTAGACTTAATGATGAGAGTGTGTTTATTTCTCCCCTTGCAACATTTAATGTTCAGGATAACAAAATATCATCTTCAGGTGAATTTAATTTTAGTGGAATTCAATCGTCGTTTGATATCTTGGCCGACTTTAGTCAGTTAGAGCCCAAATTAGATGTTGTTATCAAAGCTCAACCTAGTCCAACAGAGTTAAGTATATTACAGCCCATTTTAGTAAATTATATTTCTGGTCTAGGTAGAATTCCCACAGAAATTCGAATAAATATGCCATTTACAGACATTGGAAGCTTTGATCTAAATTCATTTGAAAAAATTACCATCAAAAGTGATTTAACAGACGTAAGTATTAAATATCCTATATTGGAATCAGGAAAATTAACTAATGAAAGAGCCCAAGCTACACTATCTGTCGATAGACCCACGAATGATGGAGAGGCAAAGTATAAAATTGAATATGATGCCCAAGATTTTGTATTTGAACTTCTATTAAGAAGAAATTTTAATGCAGTTACAAATGAATGGGATTTTGTAAACTTTGAGGTATTAAATTTGTCATCACGTGAAATTACAAATGCACAAATTTTGGGATATATTGAGAATGATGTATTAATTGCAGATGTTATAGCGAAAGAAGCAGAAGTAAGTAATTTTATTCGAAGAAATTTATTTTCAACAGATGAAGACAACCGCAGTAATCTTAAAAATTTACCAGATATGCGGATCTTAGTACAAAATATCGATAAAGTTTCAGCGAACAATCGTGATATTTCACTTTTATCTGGTGAAATTATTATTCAAAATAAAAAGTTGTATAGGATGCAATTGGATGGTTTCTTTAACGGAGATACAAATAGAAGAATAGAGATTAAGTATAATTTAGAAGAAGAAGGCTTACCAGCTGATTTAGGTGTTAACACAAGTGATGCAGGAGCATTTCTAGGGTTCTTGGGGCTGTATCAAAATGGCTTTAATGGTAACTTACAAATAAGGTCTACTGGTCCAAATATTAATAATATGACCGGGGAAATGTTTATAGAAGACATAGATATTTATAATGATAAGTATTTAGCACGATTATTTGCTCAATCAAGCCCAAGCGACCTGGTTGATATTAATAGAACTCAGCTGGACTCCAGAGCAAGATATAGAATCATAGATGAAAATTTAGTTATTGATAAAGCAGAGTTATTTGGTGATAACGTCAAATTTGAACTAAGTGGACAACTAAATAATGAGACAGGTAGTTTAAAATTACCAGGTACTTATTGCCCAGAGTATGAATTAAATGCATCTTTTGGAACAATACCAATATTCGGTCCAGTTCTTACAGGCGGTGATGATAATTGTATGTTCTCCCTGCCATTTCAAATCGTTAGAGAGTCCAGAGGAGAGCCAACCTTGTTAAGGTTAAATACCACAGGCATGTTCGCTCCAGGTATTTTAAGGGATGCATTTGATTATAATTAATTCGAAACTTCTATGATTAAGTTTCTTTTCTTACCAAATGCTATTTTAGTGCCTTCGAGATCTTCTCTTTTTAATTCAATATTTGGGTCACTCACGGATACATCGTTTATCTTAATAGCACCGTTTGCTATGGCCTTTCGAGCTTCACTATTGGACTTTGCAAATCCGATAGTAACTAATAGGTTAAGAAGCCCAATACTGCCATTCTGACTTAGTGTAATTAGGTGCTTTGGCAGGTTTTGAGATATTATTCTACCTTCAAAAGTTTCTAACGCTGATTGATAGATTTTTGAAGAAATTTCTGAGCCATATGTCATTCTTGTAATTTCGTTTGCAAGAACTTTTTTTGCTTCATTTATTTCAGATCCCTCTAGTACAGCCAATTTATCAATTTCACTTATTGGTAATGTTGTGAATAATTTTAGAAACTTGATAACGTCTCTATCATCTGTATTTCTCCAAAATTGCCAAAAATCATATGGACTGGTTAATTCTTCATCAAGCCATATGGCACCATCAGCAGTTTTTCCCATTTTTGCTCCAGAAGCTGTTGTTATTAATGGTGTTGTTATTGCATAAGTTTCAGCTCCTGTTACTCTTCTTACTAATTCAATGCCATTAACAATATTGCCCCATTGATCGGACCCTCCGAGTTGAAGTTTACAATCATGTCTTTTGTAGAGTTCAAGAAAATCATATGCTTGAAGAAGCATATAATTAAATTCAAGAAAGGTCAGAGGCTGCTCTCTTTCAAGTCTGATTTTGACAGAGTCAAATGTAAGCATCCTATTTATTGTGAAATGTTTTCCGTACTCTCTTAGAAAGGAAATATAATTGAGATCTTTCAGCCAATTCTTATTATTCTCAATAGTAAGTTTTTTTTTGTCTAGATCCAAAAACTTACTAAAGACCCTTTTTATTCCATTCTCATTATCGTTTATATTTTCTTCTAATAAGATCTTTCT
>JAYPSX010000112.1:0-5100 GCA_038133315.1 Hyphomicrobiales bacterium | reverse complement strand
TAAAAGATTTTCCTGATTGCGCGCAGAATTTGGATAAATATCGAATAAATCCAGGAAATGTTGGCTTTAAAAATAAAAAAGATAAACAATTTTCCGAAATAATTGAGATGGCTTGTAAGTATGATAAGCCAATTAGAATCGGTGCGAATTGGGGTAGTATAGATCAGGAATTACTGACTACACTTATGAATGAAAATAACAAGCTTGAAGTCAAAAAAAGTTCTACAGAAGTATTGCGTGATGCACTTGTTAAATCTGTTATTTATTCAGCAAATAGAGCAGAAGAAATTGGTTTAGATGCGTCAAAAATTATTCTGTCTGCAAAGGTGAGTGATGTAAACGAATTGATTAGAGTATACGAAGACCTCTATGATCAAACCAATTATCCACTTCATTTGGGACTGACTGAAGCAGGAATGGGTATTAAGGGTATTGTATCTTCTGTGTCAGCAATTTCTATTCTTCTAAACAAAAATATTGGAGACACTATTAGAGTTTCCCTTACCCCAAAACCTAAAGAAGACAGAAGAGAAGAAGTCCGCGTTGCAAAAGAAATACTGCAGTCTTTAAATATCAAATCATATAGGCCAGATGTGGTTGCGTGCCCGGGATGTGGTAGAACGACTTCTACAGTATTTCAAGAATTAGCAATTGACATTGAAGATTATATATCTGAACAAATGCCAAAATGGAAAAAGGAATATAATGGTGTAGATAGTTTAAAAGTTGCAGTAATGGGCTGTATTGTTAATGGTCCTGGAGAGTCAAAACATGCAAATATTGGAATATCACTTCCTGGAACAGGTGAAGAGCCAGCAGCTCCGGTATTTATTGATGGGGAAAAGCACATAGTACTACGCGGTAAAAATATAGCAGATGAATTTAAAAAAATTCTGTATAATTACATTCAACAAAAATATTCGAAGAAGTCACTGGGTGCATAATATGTATGATGGTAAGCAGTTAAAATCTATAACATTAAATACGATTAAAGAACTTAAACAAAAAGGTGAGAAAATTGCTTGTTTAACTGCGTATGATGCTACTTTTGCACACCTACTTGATCAATCTGGAACTGAAATTATCTTAGTTGGAGACTCACTGGGAATGGTTGTACAAGGACATAAAACAACTGTACCTGTAAAAATAGAAGATATGATCTACCACTCTAAAATTGTATCATCATCATTAAATTACTCTTTTCTTATTTCGGATATGCCATTTATGAGTTTCTATAATCCAGACATCGCCATAGAAAATGCTAAAAAACTTATGCAAGATGGCGGTGCACAAATGATAAAACTCGAAGGAAATCAATCCCAAATTAATATTATTGAGAAACTTGCAATGTCAGATATTCCTATATGTGCGCACATTGGTTTAAGGCCTCAATCAATCAATAAAATGGGTGGCTATAAGGTACAAGGGAAAGACGAGTCTGATGCTGTAAAACTTGTTGAAGAGGCAAAAAAAATAGAAGCATCTGGAGCTGATATTTTGCTTCTTGAGTGTGTTTCATCTTCCACGGCAAAAATGGTCTCATCAGAGATCAAAATTCCAATTATAGGTATCGGAGCAGGACCAGACGTGGATGGTCAAATATTAGTCTTATATGATATTCTTGGAATAACACCAGGTAAGTTACCAAAATTTTCTAAAAATTTTATGACTGGACAAAATACAATACAAGAAGCTGTTATGGAATATATTAACGCAGTTAAAACTAAAAGTTACCCAGCACTAGAACATACATTTAAATAATGCAGATATTCTCTGATAATATAAATTCATTAAGAGATCAGATCTTACAATGGAAAGAAGATGGAAATGCTATAGGATTTGCTCCTACAATGGGTAATCTTCATGAAGGACATCTGAGTTTAGTTAGAAATTTAAAAAAAAATGGTGCAACAAAGATAATTGTTTCAATTTTTGTTAATCCAAGACAATTTGGCCCATCAGAGGATTTCAATCAATACCCAAGAACATTAAAAAATGATCTCGAGTTACTTGAAAAAGAAGGGGTGGACCTGGTTTTTTACCCTGAAGTGAATTTAATGTACCCATCTCATATTAGTTCAGAAATAATAATTGATAACCCAAAACTAATGAATGACTTATGTGGGAAAAAAAGACCTGGGCATTTCAATGGCGTACTTCTGGTCGTGAACAAACTATTTAATATATTACAACCAGATATTGCAATTTTTGGACAAAAAGATTATCAGCAATTCATTTTAATAAAAAATATGGTAGATAATCTTTTTATGGAGGTAAATTTGATTTTATCTCCGATTATTCGTGAGGATAGTGGTTTGGCTTTATCCTCAAGAAATAGCTATTTAAGCCCTAAAAACAAAAGGTTAGCTTCTGAGATATATGCATCGTTATTAAAAATAAAAGATAGCCTTTATAGAAAGAATAATTATATTTCACAATCCATTCAATTAGAAATTGATAGATTAAACTCTATCGGTTTTGAGGTTGAATACCTCGAATTAAGAACTCTCACTAATTTAGAAGTGTGTAATGAATATCAACCGGGGAAAGATAAATATATCTTATTAATGGCATCAAAATTAGGAAATACAAGACTAATTGATAATTTAATCTTATGATCTTCTATCAACTAACTTCTGGCATAAATTAATGAGATTTTCTGATTTTACACCATAATCATTTAATAAAATTCGTACATCCTCTAAATGCTGCGCTATTTGTGCCTTCGCACCATCAACTCCTAGAAATTCTATTAGTGTATACTTATCTTTTTCCTTGTCTTTATTAACATTTTTACCAGCCTCCGATAAAGTAGACTCGATATCAATAAGATCATCACTAATTTGAAATATTGAACCAAAAAAGTCTGCAAATTGGGCAAATATCTTCTGATCGGCATCATTTCCTCTAATTATGGGACCTGCAAGACATGCAAAATGGAATAATGCTCCAGTCTTCATTTGTTGCATATTATATACCAAATCAATCGAAGCGGTTGAACTACTAATTTTTAAATCTAAAATTTGTCCTCCAACCATACCACCCAATCCACTGCATTTTGCGAGTTTGTTTACTAAGTTTAGTGCACATGCGTTGTCTATTTTATCGTTTGGTGAAGCTAGCAACTCAAATGCAAGAGATATTAGCGCATCTCCAACTAATATGGCTGTTGCTTCATCATATTTTTTATGTAAAGT
This sequence comes from Hyphomicrobiales bacterium, assembly GCA_038133315.1. Taxonomy (GTDB): domain Bacteria; phylum Pseudomonadota; class Alphaproteobacteria; order Rhizobiales; family TMED25; genus TMED25. The sequence continues at coordinate 1,903 of JAYPSX010000112.1, read as the reverse complement.
GAGCTGCCCACGCCTATAGTCATCATCATCCATAGCAGGTAAATCATCATGAATTAGTGAATAAGTATGTATGCATTCAAGAGCTAATGCAATATTGCGTATATCTTTATATGGTAATTCAAAAAGCGCACAAACCTCTGCCAGTAATATAGCTCTAATTCTTTTCCCCTTTCCAATAAATATATATTTTATTGGATCAACTAGCTGCTTAGGATATTCAGAGTTATCTAGCAACTCGATCATATAATTATCTAAATCTGTAATAATTTCGTTATAGTCTTTTAAAACACTCATTACTGATTCATTATTCTAAATTAATTAAAAAGATAATTTAAATATATATAAATGATGACAAATAATAAATGAATATGTATATGTAATTAATCTTAATTAAAATTTATAACGGAGATATTGATTATGGCAGTCCCAAGAAGTAAGGTGACAAAATCAAAAAGAGGTATGCGTAGATCTACTGACTTTCTAAAAGGTGAAGCATATGTTGAAGATAAGTCAACAGGCGAACTGCACAGACCGCATCATCTCGACCTAAAAACAGGAATGTATAGAGGAAAACAAATCCTTGAACCTAAAGAAGAGAAATAATTACTTAAGCCTGCTTAGATACTCTTCTTTCAACCATCATCTTTTTAATGCTTGCAATTGCTTTAGCTGGGTTTAGCCCTTTTGGACAAGCTTTTGCGCAGTTCATAATAGTATGACATCTGTAAAGTTTGAAAGGATCTTCTAATTTATCAAGTCTTGCTTCACGTTCATCATCTCTACTATCAATTATCCAACGGTATGCTTGAAGCAGAGCTGCTGGGCCAAGATATTTATCGGAATTCCACCAATAGCTAGGGCAAGAAGTGGAACAGCATGCACACATAATACACTCATATAAACCATCTAATTGTTCTCTATCTTCTTTTGACTGTAGCCATTCCTCTTGTGGTTCTTCATTTTTTGTATGAAGCCATGGTTCAACCGATCTATGCTGATCAAAAAAGTTTTTTAGATCTGGCACAAGATCTTTAATAACTTTTTGATGAGGTAATGGGTAAATATTAACTGCACCTTTTATATCTTCGATTGCAGTCGTACAAGCTAATTTATTGACTCCATCAATGTTCATTGCACAAGATCCACAAACTCCCTCACGGCATGATCGCCTGAAAGTTAGTGATGTATCTATATCACTTTTAATCTTCATTAATGCATCTAAAACCATAGGGCCACAATCTTCAGTATCTATGTAGTACGTATCCATTGATGGGTTTTTGTCCTCTTCAGGATTCCAGCGGTAAACCTTGAACTCACGAATATTATTTTTATTTTCAGGCTGGGGCCACTTTTTTCCTTCTGTGATTTTAGAATTTCTAGGTAATGCTAATTCAACCATAATCTTTCCTTAATAAACTCTTTCTTTTGGCGGTATGTATGAAACTTCATTACTGAGAGTGTATTCATGAACCGGCCGATAATCTATAGTTGTTGTTCTTTTATCATTATCTATCCAAGCTAGAGTATGTTTCATCCAATTCTTATCATCTCTTTCAGTGAAATCTTCCCTGGCATGTGATCCCCTACTTTCTTTTCTATTTGCAGCACTTTCAACTGTTACCACTGACTGTACTATGAGATTGTCCCACTCAAGAGCTTCTATTAGATCCGTATTCCACACAAGTGACCTATCACTAATCTTAATATCATCTAGTCCATGCCAAGTTTTATTGATTAATGTTTTTCCTTCTTCTAATACTTCACCTGTTCTAAATACTGCACAGTTATTTTGCATAATTCTTTGCATATCTGATCTCAGTTTTGAGGTTGATGTACTACCATCAGCGTATCTAAATTTATCTAATCTTTCCAATGCATTAACGCCAGCATTTGCAGGAAGTGG
>JAYPSX010000111.1:0-5140 GCA_038133315.1 Hyphomicrobiales bacterium | reverse complement strand
CTTTTCTGGGAGATATAACTTAGAATTATTTTTTGAAGGAGAGTTATAGCTATAAGTACCAAGTGCCCAGCTTAGATAAGGAAGAGTTGAACTGTCTTCTAAGTTTGAAAAATAGTAGTTTCTATTAGGTAATGATTTTGTCAATTTATAACAAAAAAAATCACTATAAATATCATTTGAGTCACTTCTACCAACAAGTACCTTTTCAATTTGTCCATCATTTGATGGAATAATTAAATATTGACCTGGAGATGCCTTGAAATTATTTTCATGAATCCAGTTCTTGTATTTTTTATGACTATCTATAAATTGATTTAAATCTCCACTTTTTAAGATAGTGATTTCTGTAGAATTTTTTTTATTTTTTGTGAACATATCAAGCCTATAGAATAGATTTAGTAAATATTAGCATCAAGTCCTGCTGCAATTGTTGCGCCAAGATTAAAACATTCTCTCTTAAAGTCATTGTTCCAATCACCTTTCAATATAAGTGGTTTTTGAATCTCTTTCCATCTCAATCCTGTAATTATTTTTTTAATATTAATTTCGGTGCCAGTACCATCATGACCTGCTCTAATATAGAGTGCATATGGAAGTCCATTTGTTTTATCTAGACACTTATAGTAGTTTCGATCAAAAAAATCCTTAATGATTCCGCTCATGTACCCAAGATTTTCAGTTGTTCCAATTATTATTGCTGAAGATTTAGAAAGTATCTCGTAATCGACATCTTTGGCATCATATGCGACAATTTCAAGAGTCTCCGAATTTATTGATTTTGCCCCCTTTTTAACCTCGTCAAATAAAATTTTGGTATTTTTCGATGGGAGATTTGATAGAATTAGGAGTTTTTTTTTCATTTATATAGACTAAATAACTAATAAAGGATTTTCAATATAATCTTTTTCTATATATATTGAAGAAATGGTGCCGCAGGAGTGGATTGAACACTCGACCTCACCCTTACCAAGGGTGCGCTCTACCACTGAGCTACTGCGGCTTAATAATATATTGGCAAAATAGATTGTCAAAAAAACTAGTTATTCGACAATATGGCAAAATTGAAAAAAAAAGACAATCAAAAATTAGCTAAGGCACTAAAAGAAAACCTCAAGAAAAGGAAAGCTCAAGCAAATATGCTAAAAGAAAAAAACCAGAAGTTGGGTGATAAAAAAGATGGATAAAATTCGAATTGTAGGTGGAACACCTCTAAAAGGATCTATTTGTATCTCTGGTTCAAAAAATGCATCATTGCCAATTATGATAGCAAGTATCTTGACGGATCAAGAACTGATCTTAGATAATCTTCCTAATTTAAGTGATATTAGTAGATTAGAATTAATATTGAGAAATTTAGGAGCAGTTATTGAACGAGTTAAAAATTCACAATCTTCAAATAACCAAAAAAATGTAAATATACCAAAAACGAGAATAAAATTGCAAAAATTCCAGAGCTTGAATGCTGATTATGAAGATGTATCAAAAATGAGGGCGAGTTTTCTTGTCTTGGGCCCGTTATTAGCAAGAGAGAAATTTGCAAAGGTATCAATGCCTGGTGGTTGTGCTATTGGAACTAGACCTGTTGATATTCACCTAGATGGACTAAAAAAATTAGGAGCGGAAATAGAAATAGAAGAGGGCTACGTTGTAGCTCGTGCGAGAAATGGGCTTACAGGCGCAAATATCAATTTAAAAAAACAGTCAGTTGGAGCAACTCAGAATTTAATGATGGCAGCATGCTTGGCTCGTGGAGAGACAACAATATCAAATGCCTCAATGGAACCAGAAACGAAAGATTTAATTATCTTTCTAAATAAGATGGGTGCAAATATTGAGGTATCAGGTAACAACACTATATTAATTCAAGGTCAACAAAGATTGAGTGGTGCAAATCACAAGATAATGGCAGATAGAATTGAAGCTGGAACTTATGCTATAGCTTGTTGTGCAACAGGAGGCAGAGTTATACTTAGAAATTGTGATATTGAAACTCTTGAATTACCGTTAAGGTTACTTCAAGAAATTGGATGCAATGTAGAAAAGATAGAGGAAGGTATATTAGTTGAAAATACAAACAAGGAATTATCTCCAATTGAAATTACAACACAACCATATCCTGGTTTTCCAACCGATTTACAGGCTCAATTTATGGCACTCCTAACACAAGCTAATGGGATATCAATAATAAATGAAAAGATTTTTGAAAATAGATTTATGCATGTGCAAGAATTAGCTAGGATGGGTGCAAAAATTACTTTAGATGGCGATAAAGCAATAATTAGCGGTAAGTCAGCCCTTATTGGTGCACAAGTTATGGCAACCGACTTAAGAGCATCTGTTTCGCTAGTTATTGCAGGGTTAACTGCAGTAGGAGAGACTATAATAAATAGAGTATATCATCTTGATAGGGGGTTTGACTCACTTGAAAAAAAATTATCCAATTGCGGTGCAATTATTGAGAGAATAGTATAGATAAGTAATACAATGAAAAAAATTTATTATTATGACGATAAAGACTCAATGGAGCAATTTTTTGAGTTAAATAAAAAAAGGCAATCTAATTTTGATGATGTTGCAAAAGACGTTATTAATATAATTAATTCAATAAAAGAAAATGGAGATAAAGCACTAGTTGAATTTACAAACAAATTTGATAAAAATGAGCTAAATCAAAATGATCTGCTAATTCCACAAAAAATTATAGAGGATAGTTACAAAAATATAAGTTTTGAGCTTAAAAAATCACTCGAATTTGCTTATAAAAGGATTTTGAATTATCACAAAAAACTCAAACCTTCAGATATTAAATATAAAGATAATATAGATACAAAGATTGATTTAAAGTGGACACCAATTCAGTCAGTTGGTTTATATGTTCCTGGTGGAAAGGCGCTATATCCAAGCTCAGTATTGATGAATGCTGTTCCAGCATTAGTTGCAGGTGTTGATAGAATTGTGATGGTTACGCCATCAATTAACGGCGCCATCAATGAACCTATATTAGCTGCAGCCTATATATGTGGGATAAAAGAAATTTATCGAATCGGTGGGGCCCAAGCAATAGCTGCTCTCGCGTATGGGACTTCTTTGATTAAGAAGGTTGATATGATTGTTGGTCCAGGTAATAGTTATGTTGCTGGAGCAAAGAAACAAGTATTTGGTGATGTTGGGATTGATATGGTTGCCGGGCCTTCTGAGGTTGTCGTTGTTGCTGAAGAGGATATGGATCTAGATTGGGTAATAGAAGATCTTTTTGCCCAGGCTGAACATGATGATAATGCACAATCAATACTGATAACAAAAAATAATAAATTTGCTTCAAAAATTAACGATGAAATAAATAATAGGCTAAGTAATTTTGATAATAACTCAACACTAAAAAAGAGTTGGAATAAACACGGAAGTATAATTATTTGCAAAAGTAATACTGATATTTCAGAATTAATCAATTATTTAGCACCAGAACATCTAGAATTATGTTCTGATTATGCTTCAGATCTAATTCCTAGTATAAGGAATGCAGGAGCAATATTTATTGGGAAATTCACACCAGAAGCATTAGGCGATTATGTTGTTGGAACAAACCATGTCTTGCCAACGCTGCAATCAGCGCGTTTCTCGTCTGGTCTGTCAGTACAAAATTTTATGAAAAAAACTTCAATAATAGAATGTTCAGAAGAAACATTTGATGAATTAGCACAAAGCGCAATTATTATTGCAGAGCACGAGGGGCTCACTTCACATGCGAATTCATTAAGAACAAGATTAAATAGAAAAAATCGAAGTTAGATATGACTTTAAAATTAATTTTAGCGAGTAAATCGCCAAGAAGGAAAGACCTCTTGGAACAAATCGGAGTTTTCCCTGATTTGATCGAAGACTCAAATATAAATGAGTTTGTAGATGACCCAAAAATACTACCAAAGCAAAAGGCTATTATAATAGCTAAACGTAAGGCTGAAGCAGTATATGAGAAGAGTAAAATAGAAAATTCTATAATTTTAGCAGCCGATACAATTGTTGCTGTAGGCAGACGAATTGTAGAAAAACCAAATCATGAAGATGATGCGTTAAAGGCATTACAATTATTATCTGGAAGGAATCACAGAGTATATACAGCAGTATGCCTACGTGATCAGTATGGAAAATATATTTCTAGATTAGTTGAAACAAGAGTAAAATTTAAAAGATTATCAGATGAGGAGATGGGATCTTACATACTTTCAAGAGAGTGGTATGATAAAGCGGGTGGTTATGCTATTCAGGGAATTGCAAGCTCATTTGTAATAAAGATTATTGGTTCATATTCATCAGTTGTTGGTCTTCCACTCTATCAAACCTCAAACTTGCTCAATGGTGTTGGATATGACGTCAAATATAGATGGAAAGAGAAGTAAAATTTTTAAAAATAATAAATATAAAATTTTATTTATTATCCTATTAATAATCTTATTTTCTTTCTTATTTCAGTTAATAAGTAATCACAAACAAAATTTAAGTAGTAAAGAATCATGGTTGGTTTTTGATTTTCAGGACTCTAATCTAATAATTAGGTTTGAATATCTAATAGAAAATAGATGTTCAATAAAAGAAGTTAGATATGGGATAAATGACGCACAACCAAATAATATATTAGTGCTTCCAATGTGCAATGGTCAAGTAAAGGATATAGAAAAGTTTCGTATAATTCCGCCATCTACTCAAAAAGTTTCAATAAAACTTATTCTAAACGATGGAACAAGTTCTGGTATTAGGGAATATTTTGTTAATTAAAACTATGATTTATAATTAATGATAAAAAAAATACTAATATAGGCTATGAATAATAAAAACTGTCCAATATGCAAAAATAAATCTCAAAGTGAACATGCCCCTTTTTGTTCAGATAAGTGTGCTAATAAAGATTTAGGAAATTGGTTGTCAGGAAGGTATTTTATTCCTGGTGAAAAGATCACTGATGATACCATTTATGATGATATAGAATTAAGTGATATATTAAAAAAAGATCACTAGACTTCTCATAAAAAAGTCCATATAAATATTCTTGTGTAAGCGTACACTGTGCCCTGATAGCTCAGTTGGTAGAGCAAACGACTGAAAATCGTTGTGTCCCTAGTTCAAATCTAGGTCAGGGCACCAT
>JAYPSX010000110.1:0-5148 GCA_038133315.1 Hyphomicrobiales bacterium | reverse complement strand
TTTTGAAGAGATGGCGGCAACTTAATCCCGTCTTGAACAGAAAAACTTAATCCATGTGCTTGACCGTTTCCATGGTATGGATCTTGTCCCAATATTACAATCTTAACATCATCAAATTTTGTTAGTTCGAATGCATTAAAAATTAAATGACTGGGCGGATAAATCGTTTTGCTTTTATTTTTTTCTTGCCTCAAAAAAGTGCTTAAATCTCGCATGTAAGGCTTAGAAAACTCATCTATTAGGTGCTCCTTCCATGAGTTTTCAATCCTTACATCTGTCATAACTGCATGTGTGTTAGTTAATTAACCAATTACTTCATCATTGCTTGCAGCTTCACCATAAACTTCTGGATTAAGAACATCAAATGGACGTTTTCCATCAAGAAATCTCTCTATATTGTGAACAGCTCTTAGTGCCATTTCATCTCTTGTCTCTCTTGCTGCAGATCCTATATGAGGAGTCATCACAACATTTTCTAATTCATACAGACCTTTTCTTGGTCCAGGATTTGGTTCCGGAACCTCAATCTCATAAACATCTAGTCCAGCACCTAATATCTGACCAGACCTAAGAGCATTTTCAAGCGCTTCCTCATCAAGGATTGGTCCTCTTGACGTGTTTATTAAGATAGATGTTGGTTTCATAAGTGAGAGTAAATATTCGCCAACCAGTCCTTTTGTATCATTAGTTAACGATGTACATAAGACGACAAAATCAGACTCCATGAATAAATCCTCAATTGCTCTATATTCAGCATTTCCAAGTACTAATTCTTCTGCTGCTGATAATCTTTGCCTCTTATGATAAATAATTTTCATATCACATGCAGCTGCTCTTTTTGCAACACCTGTGCCCACTGCGCCCATACCAACTATCCCAATAGTTTTTCCATATAAACGTGATCCTAAAAATGATGTTGATTGATTTTGTGTCCATTTACCATCTTGAAGATATCTTTGTGCTTCGGGTAATCTCCAGGCCGTCGACATTAATAGAGCAAATGTAAACTCTGCAGTAGTCTTACTAACAAAATTTGGAATACCACATAATGGTACTTTCCTCTCTGAGCATGCCTTTTTATCAACAAATGTAGCCTTCATATGCATTGCTGAAACTAATTTTAGGGGCCTAGCCGCCATTATAATCTCTCTATCAAACTCTACTTCACCAAGTGCATACAATATATCTTTGTCGGTTACTTCTTTTAAGATTTCATTATGTGGCATTGGTCCATCAGTACCTGTATACATTGTTACATCTCCAATAGTCTTTAACTTCTCATACGCTACTTTTGAAATTTCTTGAGGAATGAATATCTTTACCATCTTTTTTGTCCCTATTTTTTTAACCAAAAGGTCTCATATTAGCAAAATCTTGATCTTTTGATGTATTGATCTGTATTAATGCAGTTTTACCATCGTCATTCTTATCTTTTGCATCAAGTATTGCTCTTGCAATATCATCTGGGTCATTAACAACAGTTGACCAAGCTCCCAGAGATTTAGCTATTTCTGCATAATCTCCATCTAAATCACGCGACTTATATTTTTCGTGACTAACTTTCATATGATTAGTTTCTATTGCCATAGTCTCATTTCTGAGAACAATTGTAGTAATTGGTAAACCTGACCTGGCAGATGTTTCAAGATCTAATCCAGTCATACCAAATGCCGCATCACCCATGAAATTGACACAAAATTTATCAGGAGAAGCTAACTTTGCTCCAATTGCAAGTCCCAATCCCGTACCCAACTGATGTGATTTTCCCCATCCAATATAGGATCTTGGTGTATCAGATTGATAAAAAGGCATCATTTGATATCTCGGGCTACCTGCGTCATGTGTCACAATTGCATCACTAGGATCAATATTTTTCATGAATTCCGAAATCACTCTGTATGGACTTATTGGAGTATTTTTTGAGCTTAAATGTTGATCCCAATTATTTAAAAAATTATCTCTAATTCGTCTTATTTCTGATGCAACATCATTTTGGATTACTTTATTACCAAGATAATCTTTACAGGAGTCGATTAATTGTTGAATTACAAGCTTAGTATCGCCTAATAAAGGAAAGTCAATATTATAATTTTTATATAAATCAATGGGGTCGTTTGTATTATGAATTATTATCTTTCCTGGTGGTATAGTTGTGACCATTGGATGTCTTGTTAAGCTTGTACCAAGTGCAATCACTACGTCGGCATTTTTCATGAAATGAACCACAGGATCACTCATAACACCTGATCCACTTCCAAGCGCCAATGGATTATGACGTTCTGAGATAGCACTTTTCCCTTCCATAGTTGTCATTACTGGAATTTGCAATAATGATGCTAGCTCTTCAAGTTCCTTTGAAGCTTCGGAGTAAAGTACACCTGCACCCGCAATAATAATAGGGTTTTTTGCGTCTAAAATTATTTTTGAAACTGTACTTATATCCGCATCGTTTGCTTTTGATCGCGCAAAATCTACACATTTGTATTGTTCAACTAAGCTTTCTTCAATTTCTTTATTGAGAATGTCCTCCGGTATTTCAACCATTGCTGGACCTGGTCTTCCAATTCGAGTGCTAGATATTGCTCGTCGGATAACATCAATAGTTTTTTCTGGTGTTGTTATTTGCTCAATATATTTTGTTATACTTTCATAAGATTTTAGACTTGAGTATAGAGGGAAAACTCTATCTCTGCTTAATGGATGCCCCAGTGGCAATATCAACATTGGTGTTGAATCACTAAACGCAGTTGCAACGCCAGGATATGCATTCTCGGCACCGGGGCCATATTGCATTGCAAATACTGATAGTTTTTTTCCATTTGTTATCCGACTGTATCCATCGGATATACCAAGTCCAACTCTCTCTTGTCGACAAATTATTGGACGAATGTCTGCTTGAGCAGCTGCTTCTATTAATGGTGTAGTTGGAAAACAACTAAGATAATCAATTCCTTCCTTTTTTAGCACCTGAATTATTGCATCAACAACTCTCATAGATAGCCTAACCTCTTTGATTATGAGTTTCTATTAATTTCTAATCTTCTATCAACCTCAGTAATTATTGGGTCAATAATACTAGTATCTTTACCCATTTGAGTAGCAATGAGTTTCATTAATTTATCAACCCTCTCAATATTCTTCGCACCAGAAAATAATGCTCGAGCAGCCGATGATGGCCTGATTAGACTTTCTGCTGCTGCTGCATATTTTTCAAATGGGACTTGGTCTGTTTCAATTGCGCCTAACTCTATTGCAATACTACTGACCCATTGATAAATCTTTTTTGAAAGATCAATGTCTGTATGCACCGCTTCCTTTATTGGAACGGCATTCTCAGGCTTTACACATCTATAGTTACCAGCTAAAAGCATACTCCATTTAGCGAGAGGTACAAATATTGACTCATGAACCTTTAGCTTCACAGGTAATTCTATCATTTCACCTTCGTGATTATATTTGATATTTTCAATATCGGCCTGAAGGTTTCTTAAAATTTCTGTTTGTCCATGAGATGGAAACCGAGCAACCTTAAAATTAGTTGGAAGACCAACTTGCAGAACATTTATTTTTTCATCTGGTGGTCTAAATGCCTGTGGGTCTGGACTACATAAGGTCATAAAATTTGGATCAAAATATTGCCACACATCGGGTTTGGTATATGCACCATGTAATTTGCTGGTATCCAAATTTTCAATTCTTGCTATGTATGGTAATGGAGGCATATTCATTATGGACATACACGGTAATTTACTCTGCCCAATATCTTTTAATAATTTTGCTATTTCGTCTGATCCATATTGTGGTTCTTGCATGGCTAAAGCGATAAGATCATATTTTTTTAAATCTACATCATTTGGTCCAAGAGCAGACAAAATACCATCACAATCTTTTGACCTCAATTCAACAACTGTATTCTTGTCACGGATAGGTAATCTTACAACTGCGCCTTCTTGATTAATAAGTGCAACCTCTTCTGGAAGACAGACTAAATCTACGTTGTGTCCTGCTAGTGCTAATTTAATTCCTAATAATGAGCCATATGATGCCCCTAATATTAAGATCTCATATTTTTTTGCCATATTTAATCACCCTAAATTTTGAATGTTTTGTTGAAATATTTCTTCGGAAGCATTAGATGCACTCCCTTATTGCCATTTACGACTTGAGTAATCCTCAAGTCCCCAACATAGCTCAGTAAAGTATATGCATCCTCTCTCGATAAATCACCATATAAATTTAAAAATTTGATCATTTCTCGTGTGACTATTTTTACACATTCATCAAGATCTGGATCAAAAGCCATAGTGATTAAAAAATCTTGAGTTTCTGCAAAGGGCCACTCAAGCGTCATATCGCTTCTATTTTTTAGTACAAACTCACCCCGCATGTCCATTTCAACAGCAGCTGTACAAATTTCTCCATCGCCTTGAGTACCGTGCCCATCTCCGACCGAAAATAATGCCCCATCATTAAAAATAGGAAGATATAATGTCGATCCAGGTTTTAATTCTTTATTATCCATATTCCCACCATTCTTTCGTGGGGGCACTGTTGGTAGTTTACCCCATTCAATTGGCGGTGCAGTTGTGATAACCCCAAAGAATGGATCAAGGTCAATATTCATTCCCCATGGGGTTTTTGCGATTTTATTTTTTTTATCTATTTCTAGATATGTGACATACTTGTTTTTGAAATCATCTGGTAAGGCACCCTTTAAAGGAGCAATACCTGTATATGCCCAGTCCGAGTCTAAGTCGATAGAGCTAATCTCAACTTGTAAAACTTCTCCTTTTTTTGTTCTATTTATTTCAATCGGACCAGTACAGATGTGTCCACCTTGTAAGGTTCCACGAAATGTTTTTTCGTGGATTTCTATTAATGATTCTTTCACTGTATATGGACAATTTACAACAACTTCTGGCGGGCCTGAAACAGTGGTGATCTCAATATGATCACCACTGTTGATTGTTAATACAGGTTCTATATCAGAAGACAGGATCCCCCAATGAACTGTGTCATATTTTGCTTCAAGGTAATGCTTCATTGGGTTACCTAATTTTATTTTATCTTTTTACGCCAGCCAAAAGGTCTGTGACAGCGCATACTGATGCAGTATCTTCAAGGGCTCGACCTTGAGCGATTGCAGCT
>JAYPSX010000109.1:0-5164 GCA_038133315.1 Hyphomicrobiales bacterium | reverse complement strand
TCAAAATGTTAAATAAACTATTTGGTTTAGATCAAAATAAAACATCTGTGAAAACGGAGATATTAGCTGGTCTTGCCACATTTTTAACAATGGCCTACATCACCGTAGTGAATCCAGCTATATTGTCCACTGAAGGGTCTGGCATGGAGTTTGGTGCAGTTTTTACTGCAACAATCATAGCGGCGGTTGTGGGAACACTAATTATGGGTCTGTGGGCTAACTGGCCTGTTGCATTAGCGCCTGGTATGGGACTCAATGCTTTCTTTACATTCGGTGTGATATTTGGAATGGGTTACACTTATCAGCAAGCTCTAGCGGCAGTATTTGTTGCTGGTCTTGTGTTTATAGTTTTAAGTGTAACACCTGCAAGAAAATATCTTATTAATTCAATACCTAAAAGCATGAAACTAGGTGTTGGTGCCGGTATTGGGCTTTTCCTTGCAATCATAGGACTACAGGGATCTGGAATTGTAGTGGATAATCCAGCTACATTAATCGGCCTTGGAAATATGACATCCGCACCAGTTATTCTTACTGGAGTATGTTTTGTTATCATGGCAATACTTGACAAAAGAGGAGTTCCTGGGGCTATTATCATTGGCATATTAGCTGTTAGTATTGTTGCATGGGTTTTTGGAGTATCTGAAATTTCAGGTGTTGTTGGTTCAGTTCCAAGTCCTGCACATGCATTCTCTCTGGATTTTAGTTTATTAATGTCAGCTGGTTTTATTGGCACAGCGTTTGCATTTTTATTCGTAGACTTCTTTGATACTGCCGGAACACTAACTTCAGTGGCGAATCTAACTGGAAAAGTCAATGGTGATGGTGATGTAGATGGAATTGAGAAAGCACTATTGGCAGACTCAGTTGCTACATCTGTTGGAGCACTCGTTGGTACTTCTAACACAACTTCATATATTGAGTCTGGTGCAGGGGTTAAAGAAGGAGGAAGAACCGGTTTAACAGCTGTTACAGTTGCAGTGCTATTTCTGTTATGTCTATTTTTCGCACCTTTAGCGCAAAGTATACCAGCATTTGCAACCGCACCCGCTCTTATTTTTATTGCAACTTATTTCATGAGAAATATTAAAGATATTGATTGGGAGGATGTAACAGAATATACACCTGCTGTTTTGGCAGCAATCGTGATGCCATTTACCTATAGTATCGCATATGGAATTGCAATTGGGTTTATCACTTATGTTCTTATTAAAGCACTCAGTGGCAAACAAGACGAACTAAATAGTGGCAGTCTTATCATTGCATTGATAAGTGTGATCTATTTTGTAGTAGTATGATGAAAGGGACTTCGGTCCCTTTTATTTTTTCTCTGACAATTATCAAACATTGTTATTTTCAAAAATATCCACATATATATATGTATGAGTATAAAAGATTTAGTTGAAGAAAAGTTAAAGGCCATTGTTCTTAATGACAATGGAAAAACTATACCACTATCTGATTCAGAATTTGTTGATAACATCGTAATTGCTAATAGTAAGGTATATTTATCTTTGAATGCAAATAAATCAGAAATTGACAAATTTAATCTTATTAAATCACAAATTGAAAGAGAGCTCTCAACAATTGATGGCATCACAAGTGTCTCGGTATCACTAACTTCACACACAATCAATAATCAATCAACTTCTCAGGAGCCTTCATCTCAAAAAGGAGTCTCAAATATAAAAAATATTATTGCAGTTGCATCCGGGAAGGGGGGTGTTGGAAAATCAACAACATCAATAAATCTTGCCTTATCAATAAGTAAATTAGGTTACAAGGTTGGCCTACTGGATGCGGATATATATGGGCCATCAATACCCAAACTTGTCGGTGATAATCAAAAGCCAAAAATTTCTAAAGATGGAAATATAATGCCAATCAATAAATTTTCTTTATCACTAATGTCAATCGGCTTCTTAATTTCTGAAGATACTCCAATGATTTGGAGAGGTCCTATGGTTATTTCAGCAGTAAATCAAATGTTAAATGATGTTGAGTGGGGCAACCTCGATTACCTCATAATTGATATGCCTCCTGGCACTGGAGATGTTCAGTTAACTATTGCGCAGAGACTGCCTATGAGAGGGGCTGTAATTGTATCCACACCTCAAGACCTTGCACTAATAGATGCTAAAAAAGGTGTTGAAATGTTTAGAAAGGTTAATGTACCTATTTTAGGAATAATCGAAAATATGAGTACATTTGTATGTCCAAATTGTAGTCATGAGACACATATTTTTGGACATGATGGAGCACGGGTTGAATCCTTAAATCAAAGCATCGATTTTTTAGGTGATATTCCGCTTGAAATTGAATTGAGAAAATCATCAGATGCTGGTGTTCCAATAGTTTACTCAGATAGTGAATCAGATATTTCAAAAAAGTTCTTAAAAATTGCAAATATGGTCACTTATAAAATTAATTCTTCACCCAATAATAAAAAACCCAATATTGTAATAAACTAGATTTATCAATATGACATTAATTCCTGAAAATATTATTTTATCAGTTGATAAAAAAAACCTTACACTTGAGTACCCAAATAAGTCATGTTTATTCACAGCTGAGTTTTTGAGAGTCCACAGTCCAAGTGCAGAGGTACAGGGACATTCGCCAGATCAAAAAGTTACAGTATCAGGAAAGAGTAATGTTGCAATTAGTAAAATCGAACTTGTTGGCAATTATGCCATAAGAATTTTGTATACAGACGCTCATGATACAGGAATCTACACTTGGCAGTATTTATATGATTTATCTCTTAATAAAGATAAATTATGGGAAGATTATATCTCTGAATTGAGAAAAAAAGGCCTTAAGCGAGTTTGATCTAGGAGAATTTGTTTAACGAATATTTAAGATCTTCTATCAGATCTTCAGGATCTTCGAGTCCAATATGTAATCTAACCATTGAGTTTCTAAATTGATCCCATTGATTGGTCGTTTGCCTGTTTGGTGATACTGGCATTATTAAACTTTCATAACCACCCCATGAAGCTCCAATCCCGAATAATTTTAATTCATCTATAAAACCATCCAAAACATCTAGATTATTTTTGGTATTTTTTAGGATTATTGTCATTAAACTCGCCCCACCATTTTTGAAATATTTTTTCCATAAATTGTGGTCTCTGCTATGCTCAAAAGGTGGGTATAATATCTCTTCTATGTTTTTGTGTTTATAGAGAAAATCGCATACTTTTATTGTGTTTTCGAACTGCTTTTCCATTCTAATTTTAATTGTTCTCAATCCTCTGCTAGCTTGGTATGCATCGTCTGCACTTGTACTTAACCGAAGAAGATCAAAAGTTTCTTCCACTCTATTGGACACCTGTTGATTGAATGAAACTGCTCCAATAAAAGTATCTGAGTGCCCAACAATATATTTTGTCCCTGCATGAAGGGATATATCAATCCCATAATCAAAAGGTTTAAAGTATAATGGAGTTCCCCATGTGTTATCAATTATCGAATATAGGTTGTGTTTCGTGCAGATATCAATTAATTGATCAATTTCAATTATTTCAAATGTTATAGATCCTGGAGATTCGAAGAAAATGGCTTTGGTGTTCTTTTGGATCATTGTATCTAATTTATCTATTTTTTTTGGGTCAAAATATGAAATCTCTACTCCCATTTTTATCAAAAATTTATTAGCGATCTGCTTGGTTGGATCATAAACGTTGTCTGAAATTAAAATATGATCATTATTTTCTATGACGCTGAGTAAGGATAATAAAATAGCAGTTCTGCCGGAGCTTGTTATTTTGCAGCCATAGGCATTTTCAAGAGTTTGAATGGAGGCTGATAATCCATCAGTGTTTGGATTAGATTTGCTTCCATATGTATATTTAGAAGATTTTGTTCGGAACTCTTTTGATGATTTTGATAATATGGTTGATCCTCTATAGACGGGAGTATTAACAAATCCAAAATGCTCTTCTGGTTCTCTGCCAGAGTGTGCAATTATTGTATCAATTCTATTATTTTTTTTTTGTGTCATATCTAATTAATTACACAACTAATTAAGCTCATCAATAAAATATATAAATATTATTTGACAACAGAACAAAAATAGAACATATTATGTACAAAAGAGGAATAAGTTATGTTTATAATTAAAAAATTGTCAAGTAATCTTCAAGATATTACTGCTTTATTATCAATAATTACGTTTACATTCATGTTGTTTAGGTTTTTATCTATCTTATAAATGATCTAAGCTTATCCACATAATCAAAGCAATTAATCATAGTCTCTAATTATGAAATGACATATATCTATTTTTTATTAATATTATAATCTAGATTAAACTTTGTTGGTCATAAATATATGTCAAATTTTATACACTTACGTGTTCGTTCAGATTACGCCTTACTTGAGTCATCGATACACGTTCAGAAAATAAGAGACTTGTGTATAAAGAATCAAATGCCAGCAGTAGGTATTTCTGATCCAAATCTATTTGGTGCATTAGAATTCTCTGAAACAATGGCAAATTCAGGTATTCAACCAATCATTGGCACAACATTAAACTTATCCTTTAATCTCAACTCCAATAATAACAACACTTTAATCACGCCAATTAGTCTCTTATCATCTAATGAGAGTGGCTACAAAAATTTAATGAAATTATCAAGTTTGTCATTTCAATCAAATAATAATCTTCCAAACGTCGGTGTTACTGATTTGCGAAAATATAGTGATGGATTGATATGTTTAAGTGGTGGTCAAAAAAGTTTGATTTATGATTTTTTAATACATAATCATAAAGATGCAGCACTTGATTATATTATGCAGATTAAAAGTATATTTACAGATAGATTTTATATTGAACTGCAGCGATACTCAAATACAGAATTTGCAGCAGAAGACCAACTCATTGATATTGCATATGACCAAAATATTGGGGTTGTTGCAACAAATGATGTTTTTTTCGTAGAAAAAGAAGATTACGAAGCCAATGATGTGCTGCAATGTATTGCAAATTCTGATGTAATCTCTAATCCAAATAGAGTTCATGTCCCGAAAGAATGTTACTTTAAAAATCAAAATGAAATGATTGAACTTTTTAGTGATCTCCCAGAAGCGATCGAAAACACAATTGTTATTGCAAGAAAGTCCATACATAGGCCTAAAATATTACCACCAATTCTTCCAA
>JAYPSX010000108.1:0-5174 GCA_038133315.1 Hyphomicrobiales bacterium | reverse complement strand
GCTTCATAAAGAAAAAACTTGTATAAATGTCTTTCATATCAAAGCTATAAAAAAAAGACTATGATAATATAATATGAAATATTTTTTGGGTAATTATGAGTGAAACGATATTAAGCGTTCGAAACCTGACCAAAAGATTTGGTGGACTTGTTGCATTAAATAATTGCAATATTGATATCGAAGAAAATTCCATAACAGGTATCATTGGACCTAATGGATCAGGTAAAAGTACCTTATTTAATGTAATAACTGGTCATTTGAAACCTGAAGAAGGTTCAGTTTTTTATCATAATAATGATATAACCGGTCTCGAGTCTTACGAACTATTTTCACTAGGAATGCTGAGAACATTCCAAATTGCTCATGAATTCACAAATATGACTGTAGTAGAAAATTTGATGGTTGTGCCTGGTAATCAAAATGGTGAAAGCTTGCTCTACTCATTATTAAATAGAAAAAAAATCAATGAAGAAGACGAAATTATTAGGAACAAAGCCTTTGAAGTACTTGAATTTCTAAAAATTGATCATTTAAAGAACGAATTAGCAGGCAACTTGTCAGGTGGTCAAAAAAAACTTCTAGAACTAGCAAGAACAATGATGGTAGATGCAAAAATAGTTTTTCTTGATGAGGTCGGAGCAGGTGTCAATAAAACATTATTGAATGATATTGCAGACTCAATATGGAGATTAAATAAAGAAAAAGGTTATACTTTCTGTATGATTGAGCATGATTTTGAATTAATTAGCAGACTCTGCGATCCAATAATTGTATTAGCAGAGGGATCGGTATTATTTAAAGGAACATCTAATGAGATTAGAAATAATGAAGAGGTTATTGAGTCATATTTAGGTAGAGGTGTAAAAAAATAATGTATTTCTCTGCAAAAAATTTAACTGGTGGTTATGGTGGCGTAAATATCATTGAGGAATGTAGCTTTGAAGTTAATCAGGGTGAGATTGTATCAATTCTTGGGCCAAATGGTGCAGGCAAATCTACAGCTATGAAAGCTATGCTGGGAATTCTAAATTTGAAAGCAGGTGAAGTAATTCTTGATGGAAAAAATATTACAAAATTAAAAACGCAAGATCGAATAAAATCAGGAGTCTCATTTGTTCCTCAAACTAATAATATTTTTACCGAACTAACTGTAAAAGAAAACCTTGAGATGGGAGCATTTTTAAATGATGGTGATATTAGTGCTCGCATTGAAGAAATGTATAACTTATTTCCTATTATGAATGAAAAGCAAGATCAGTTAGCAGGAGAACTATCTGGGGGTCAACGTCAACAAGTTGCCCTTGCAAGAGCACTAATGACTAATCCTAAGGTTTTGATGTTAGATGAACCAACTGCTGGTGTATCACCAGTTGTAATGGATGAGATATTTGAACATATATTAAATATCAAAAAACAAAATATAGCCGTACTTATGGTTGAACAAAATGCCAGACAAGCTTTGGATATATCAGACCGTGGTTATATCCTTGTTACTGGAAGAAATGCCTACGAGGGTAGTGGAGATTATCTGCTTAACGACAATGAAATTAGAAAGTCATTTTTAGGTGGTTAAATGGATTTTTTAAACGCAATTGTACTCTTAACCAATTATATAATCGTACCCGCATTGACATATGGTTCTCAGCTTGCACTAGGGGCTATAGGTGTCACGCTTATATATGGAGTTCTTAGGTTCGCTAATTTTGCTTATGGCGATTTAATGGCCTTTGCAACAATGATTGTTATACTAACAACTTGGTATTTACAATCTTTAGGAATTACCCTTGGTTTCTTACCTACAGCTTTACTGGCACTACCCATTGGAATAATTGCTACAATCATATTGAGTTTATTTTTTGATAAGACAGTATTCAAATATTACCGAGATAAGAAGAGTGAACCAGTTATTCTTATTGTTGTCAGTATCGGAGTAATGTTCATCTTAAATGCAATAGTGAGGATTATAATTGGTCCGGGTGATGTTATTTTTATGGATGGAGCAAGATTCATTATGAAGGCTGGTGAGTTCAAGAAAATGACTGGGCTAAATGAGGGGATAGCCCTAAAATCTACTCAAGTTATTACTTTCATAACTACGATAATAACTTGTTCAATATTATTTTATTTCCTTAATAAAACTAAAACCGGTAAATCAATGAGAGCATACTCTAATAATGAAGAGCTAGCTCTGTTATCAGGAATAGATCCAACAAAAATAATTATATATACTTGGGTTATTGTCTCAATACTTGCTACAATTGCTGGCACTCTATACGGTTTAGATAAAAGCTTTAAACCATTATCCTATTGGAATAATTTATTACCCATTTTTGCGGCAACTATTGTAGGAGGCATAGGAAATCCACTTGGTGCATTCTATGGAGGTTTTGTTATTGCTTTCACAGAGATTGGACTAACCTACGCATACAAGAAATTTTTAGTATATCTACTGCCAGAGCAATTAGAACCAAGCAGCCTAGTTCAATACATATCAACGGACTATAAATTTGCGATATCTTTTGCGATACTTGTTGTAGTTCTTATATACAGACCAAACGGAATATTTAAGGGAAAAGTTATTTGAGAAATAATCTTGATATAAAACTTGCTTTTGGTGTCATGGCATCACTGCTTGTTATGGTTGGCTTCTTCCAATCTTGGGGGGTTGCTCTAGCAATTCTCAATCTATGCTTGATTTCTGCAGTGATGTCGATGGGTGTGAATATTCAATGGGGATACTCAGGACTAATTAATTTTGGTGTTATGGGTTTTTTAGCTATAGGAGGCTTTGCTACTATAATTTCAGTCCCACCAGTCACTGAGGCTTGGTCTGCAGGTGGATTTGGTATTATATTATCCGGACTTATTCTATTCTTATTTGTTACAGCTATTTTTTATGTACATAAAAAAATTCAATCTAAATACAAAAACTATTTTTTATTCTTTTTAGTAATATCAGTAATACCAATAATGAAATTAGTTGCAGGACCATCAATTTCTGCAATCGAGTCTATTAATGCTGCGACTAGCGGTTTTTTAGGCGGTTTTGACCTACCAATAATTCTCTCATGGTTTGTTGGAGCTTTTTTAGCTGCAATAATTGCATTTGTTATAGGTAAAGTCTGCTTAGGCCTTAGGTCGGACTATCTTGCAATTTCTACACTGTTAATATCAGGGATTGTTGTATCCTTTGTGAAACATGAAGAGTGGCTTACTAGGGGTGTTAAGAATGTTACTGGACTAAAGAGGCCGGCTCCATTCGAAGTGGACCTACAAAATTCAGAGTGGTTTATCAATTTAATTGCATACTTATTTAACGGAAGACTATCAGAAACAACAAATTTAGATGAAAAAGTTATACTATTAAATGAGTTAGTGATGACTTCATCAAGCATCTTTGTAAAATTATGTTTCAGTCTAATTTTCTCTATAGTATTAATTACGTTACTAGTGTTTTCAGAAAAAGCACTCAGATCACCTTGGGGTAGAATGATGAGAGCTATCCGTGATAATGAAGACGCTGCAAAAGCCATGGGTAAAAATGTAGTAAAAAGGCATTTACACATATTTATGATCGGATCTGCCATAATAGGTTTTTCAGGCGCAATGTTAGTTACTTATGATGGACTCTTCACACCAGCAAGTTATCAACCATTAAGGTACACCTTCATAATTTGGGTTATGGTTTTACTTGGCGGAACAGGTAATAATTATGGGGCTATAATTGGTGCATTTGTTGTATGGTTTATTTGGATTGAGTCAGCGCCATTTGCGTTATTTGTGATTAATACATTGATGAGTGGGATTGATAATACAAATCAACTTAAAATGCATCTAATTGATAGCATCCCTTATTTTAGATATTTAATGATGGGGCTTGGTTTATTGGTTGTGATGAGATATAGACCGAAAGGCTTATTGCCTGAGAAGATTATTAAAAATTAAATTATCACCCCACATAATAAATGCGGGGTGATATTATTTAAGCTATCTAGCGCCTACATTAACGAACTTACCGTCAACATAACCTTTTTCTAAGAATTGACCAAATGCTTCACCAACCTCAGTGAAGTTAACATCTGTAGCACCTTGATAGTTAATTGAATTACCAGCTCTAAGTAACCTTAAACCTTTAGCAAGTTCTCCTGCGTAGATTTTAGGTCCAGATCCGTTAGCAATTTTTTGAATATTATCTGCAATACTTCTACCATCGGTAGATCCATTACAACCACTAATATCACAATCACCAGCTTGCATAGCTAAGATTAGAAGAGCTGCAGCATCATATGACTCGCCAGCATAAACGCTATTTGGGTCTACACCATTAGCTGATGCATATGCTTGGAATTTTTGGAATGACTCACCAAGAGAACCTGGTGTAGAACCCCAAGAACCATTTAGCTCATCACCAAAAGCTTCTTCAAGTGAAGTTCCAATCATACCATCACCAAGAGCAAACTTATCAAATGAACCTGAGTCTAGTGAGCCTCTTATGATTTGGTTACCACCTTGATCAATATAACCAAGAACTGCGAGTGCATCACCACCTGCAGCTGATAGAACACCAACCTCTGCACTGTAGTCTGCTTTATCACCTTCATGTGCTATTTTTGCAGTTACTTCAATTCCCATTGATTTAACTGCTGCTTCAAACACATCTGCTAAACCAACACCATAATCAGTATTAACATAAGTTATGGCAATACTTTTCACACCTTTATCAGCAGTAATTGCTGCTAATACTTCACCGCCTCTGGCATCTGATGGAGCAGTTCTGTAGAATAAACCATTATCAGGTTCAGTTGTTAAAGATGGTGACGTCGCTGCAGGTGAGATATTTGGAATACCATTTGGCATACCAACATTTTGAGTTACAGCTTTTGTAACACCTGAACAATCAGCTCCAAATATAGCAACAACGCCCTCTGCTACAACTGCTTCAGCTGCTGTAACAGCCGCTGCTGAGTCAATACATGTAGCATCACCTTTTACAAGAGTAATAGTTGATCCATTAAGTAACTCTCCTGATGCATTTGCTTCATTAAAAGCTAGTTCAGCACCATCCACCATTGGTGGTACGAGTGACTCAAGGGGACCAGTGAAACTCATAATCATACCGACCTTTATTTCATCAGCTTGGGCTGTGCCAAAACCAAATGTAACAAGGGCAAGTA
>JAYPSX010000107.1:2286-5211 GCA_038133315.1 Hyphomicrobiales bacterium | reverse complement strand
CCAACTGTTATAATGTCTCCTGTTAAAGCATCTAATATAAGAGGGTAAATTGTTCCTAATAAAACAACAAAACAAGAGGTTATCATAAGATAATTATTGATCTGAATAAATGAACCCCTGCTGAGAAGAATGAAATTATTCTTATCTTCTTTTTGTTCAGAATATGAAAAGAATAATAATAATGAGCATACGATAAAGATGGACATAATTATAAGAATCCATAAACCTCTCGATGGGTCAGAGGCAAAAGAGTGAACTGAAGTTAAAACACCTGATCTTACTAAAAAAGTTCCCAAAAGACTGAACGAAAAACTTAGAATTGCTAACAAAAGGGTCCAGCTATGATGTCTTCCATTTGAGTTGAAATGTATTAAAGAATGAATCAGAGCAGTACCTGTAATCCATGGCAATAAGGAGGCATTCTCAACTGGATCCCAAAACCACCAACCTCCCCAACCAAGTTCATAATATGCCCACCAAGAACCGAGACAAATTCCAGCAGTAAGGGATCCCCATGAAATATACACCCACTTTTCAATCCATTTCCCCCAACCATCAATATGTTGCCTTTCGAGCATAATTGCTATGGCAAATGAAAATACAATTGAATATCCAACATAACCAATGTAAAGAAGCGGCGGATGAATAATGAGTCCTGGGTCTTGAAGTAATGTATTAAGCCCAAAACCATCTTTTGGAACAGGGTTCTGGAATATAAATGGGTTGGACGTAAATACTATAAACAAAAGAAAAGCTAGAGTTATTGTGGATTGTACAAATATGATATTTCTCAATATATTTCTGGGAAGTTTTGTATCAAAAACAATCACAAAAAAACCAAATAGACACAGTATCAGTACCCATAGCAACATTGAACCTTCATGATTACCCCATACACCTGTAATTTTGTAAACAAGAGGCATATCTAGTTCTGAATTTTTCCAAACTGTTAATATGGAGAAATCTGATATTATAAATGCATAAGTTAGGAGTATGTATGAAAAGAATATGATAAAGAATTGTGAAACGCCAAATAAGCTCGTGTAACGTATACTTCTTATTGGATTTTTTGAATATATTCTCGAATATAGAATTGATAATAAACAACATACAATAGCCGCCCAAAGCAGAAAATTACCAATAAATGCTATCATAGCAAACTCACACAAATAATCGTATTAATTATTTCTGATGTTTTCATACACTTCCTTTGGCATATAATTCTCATCATGTTTGGCCATTATTATATTGGCATAAAATGCATTTCCATCTAACCTGCCCTCTGCAATTACCCCTTGGCCTTCTCTAAATAAATCCGGAAGAATTCCTGTATAAAAAATTTCAATTTCACCATCATTATCTGTGACAGTGAATTTTATGCTATCATCATCTAATCTTATTAAACTATCATCCTTTACCAGTCCTCCAACTCTAATGAGGTTATTACTGTCTATTTGATCAACTTCACTTGGAGAATAAAAATATACAATATTATCATCGAGTGCGATAAGAATGAGCGCAACTGCAATAGCAGACATTAAAAATGATGCCAGTAACAAATATACTCTTTTGATATTTTTTCTCATAATTTTGTGATTTTTTTTATAATATAATCTTCATAATCATCGTCTTTAACGTCTTCCTCACTTACAACGTTATTAGATATAACTGAATTTTTTGCTTCATGGACGCTTTGATAAGATCCGGAAATTAAATGATGCCAATCAAACAATTCTCCTCCTGTAGAGACAATCTTGTAGGCGCAAGTTTCTGGAAGCCATTCAAGCTCACCAATGTTAGATGGTGTAAGTTTTATGCAATCTTTTACATATTTCATTCTATTATTGTAATCATTACACTCGCATTTCTTTAAATTGAATAGCTTACAGACCATTGATGTATCATAAATTTCATCAGAAATCTCATCATGTAATTTTAACGTACAACATTTGCCACAGCGATCACAGAGTGACTCCCACTCCTCAGGGCTCATCTCACTCAGTGTCTTTTCTTTCCAAAACATAAATAGATATTAATAATTAAAAATGATAATTAAAAAACAAGTTTAGATCGTATAATATATTAGGATGTTCATATATAAACTAATTTTTTTACAAAACCGTAATAAATATTCATGACCGACTTAGAAGAAATATTAGATAATATGGAGTTCCTCGAAAATTGGGAGGACAAATACAAATACATTATTGAATTAGGTCAATCGATCACTAATTTTGATGATGCACTAAAAAATAATAATACTAAAGTTAATGGTTGTGTAAGCCAGGTATGGTTATATTCATCTCTAAATATTGATAAAGATGGGGAAAAAGTTCTAAACTTTATAGGTGATAGTGACGCATTTATCGTAAAAGGGTTGATTGCAATTCTAATTGCAATATATTCAGACAGGAAACCGTCTGAGATATTGGAAATGAAACATGAAGACATATTTCAAAAATTTGGACTACAAAGTCACTTATCTCCGCAACGTTCAAATGGGTTACTCTCAATGATACAAAGAATAAAAGATGATGCGCATTCATCAATAAATTCTGGAAATTGAGTTATGAATAAGTCACTACTAATATTAATCCAAATAGCAACCCTCTTTCTCTTTTGGTACCTATTGTCTGGTAAAAATGTCATTTTATTAATATCAGTCGGTCTGATTTGTTCGATCTTGATTGTTTTCTATCAAAATAAGCTAAAGATGGTTGATGATGAATCCATGCCTATTTCAATTCTACCAAAAGCTGTTCTTTATTGGATGTGGTTATATAAAGAAGTTATTCAATCAAGTCTTTATGTATCCAAGTTAATACTCTCAAAAGAGATGGATATCAGTCCACAATACTTTAAAATTAAATCAAATCAAAAAACAACAATGGGTTTTAATATATATGCAAACTCTATAACAATGAC
>JAYPSX010000107.1:0-2186 GCA_038133315.1 Hyphomicrobiales bacterium | reverse complement strand
GATTTTCTTGACATTGCAATAACATATATTCTGCTTAACTTGATTGGAACTTTTGCTGTTCTAAAGTATTTCAGATACGGTACCTTAAGCCATGGTGAGGAAGAATAATTATGATTGTTTTACAAACATATATATCTTATGGATTAGTTGTTTTGGGTTCTATTTTTCTTTTAATTGGTGCAATAGGTCTAGTTAGAATGCCCGACGTCTTCACAAGAATGCATGCTACCTCAGTAATGGAAACTACTGGTGCAAGCCTTATTATTTTTGGCTTAATTATATACTCTGGGTTTAATGCTGTTTCGCTTAAATTAGTTGTAGTACTGCTTGCCATACTCTATTTATCATCTGTTGCAACTCATGCACTCGCAAGAGCCTGTATCCACGATAACATAAAGCCAATCAAAGTATCTGGGAGGACAAAAAAATAGAAATCTATGTTAACATGATCATTCTGACGCTTATGGCTATAACAACACTTGGTATAATAAAACTAAGAAATTTGTTTAGTGTTGTAGTACTTAGCACAATTTACAGCTTTTTGATGGCAACATTATTACTAATATTTGATGCTGTTGATGTTGCCCTAACGGAAGCTGCTGTTGGAGCAGGTGTTTCTACTGTGCTTATGTTAACAGTCATATACTACACAAAAACTACTGAAGAAGAGCCAAGGCATAGTTCAATAATTCCTATTATGGTTTGCGTGGCCATAGGTGGGCTTTTAATCTATGGTACATACGGTCTTCCTCCATTTGGAGCATCAGATACTCCATTGCATAATCATGTCTCAGCACAGTATCTGCAAAGGTCCATTCCCGAAACAGGAGTTCCGAACGTTGTTACCTCAGTATTAGCAAGTTATAGAGGATTTGATACACTTGGTGAAGTGATTGTTGTTTTTACAGCAGCCATTGGTGTAATCTCCCTTTTGAAGAAAGATAATTCTTAGGATATTGGCATGAGATTAGATCTATTACTCCGAATTTCTTCAAAAATATTTATACCTTTTATTATCATTTTTGCATTCTATGTCCAATTCCACGGAGATTATGGTCCAGGTGGTGGCTTCCAAGCAGGCGTTATCCTTGCCTCAGCGATAATACTTTACACGATAATATTTGGATCTACAAAAGCACTAAGAGACTTTCCTGAATGGATTTTTCATTTAATGATCCCCTTGGGCGTTATTATTTTCGCTGGGACAGGTTTTATATCAATTCTTAATGGATTTAACTTTCTTGATTACGACGCATTAGCTCATTACCCAAAACATGGACAGCATATTGGTATTATTTCAATTGAGATTGGCGTTTTTGTAACTGTCATTGGTTCCATGGTTTCAATATTTTATGCATTTGTTAATAGGGGTAAGAAATGAGTTCATTTTTATATAACTTCGTATCGTCTTATAACTATTACATAATAATTTTCTTGATGATCAGTGGTCTCTACATCGTTGTATCACGAGGAAATATGGTAAAAAAATTAGTCGGTTTAGCACTTTTCCAGACATCTGTTTATATTCTCTATATTTCACCTGGAAAAATATTAAATGGAACTGCACCGATACTGAGTGATGATTTTTCTGTCTACTCAAGCCCATTTCCTCACGTTCTTATATTGACTGCAATTGTTGTTGGTATTGCAACACTGGCGCTTGGGCTGTCTTTGGTAATTCGTATTAATGAAGAATTCGGAACGATTGAAGAAGATAAACTATTTGAAGATGAGATTTAATAATGATTGACCATATCGCTGCAATAGTTGTCATGCTTCCCATAATTAGCTCAGTATTTGTAATGCTAATTCGAAATAATTCAATCAATTGGCTGATTTCTACAACTGCATCTTTGATTACATCCATAGCATCCATAATGATGTATTTACAAATAAGTAAAAATGGAATTATTTCATATGCCATGGGAGGCTGGGAACCCCCCGTTGGGATTGAATATAGAGTAGATGAATTTAATGCTCTATTTATTATCTTAATTTCAATCGCATCTTTCTTAATACTTCTCTATGCGAAACATAGTTTAAAAAGTGAGTTGAAAGAAAATAAAATTTCAACCTTCTACTCCATGTATTTGTTATGTTTGGGTGGATTAATAGGAATACTATCAACGGGTGATGCATTTAATGCCTTTGTGTTTTTGGAAATATCCTCATTAGCAACATATATC
>JAYPSX010000106.1:0-5258 GCA_038133315.1 Hyphomicrobiales bacterium | reverse complement strand
CTCTAAGCTCAATTAAATTTCTTACTCTTCCTTCATTCCTCTTTTCCCTAGCTTTAACTCCTTTTCTGATCCACTCCTCTTCTTTATCTAATTCTTTCTGGAATTTTCTTTCATGCCTATCTTCAAGATTATTTGCTAAATTTTTATTTTCTTGATAATTGTCATAGCCTCCAGGCCAGCTAAGAATTTGTCCTCGATCAATATCGATAACTCTATCAGCAATTTTATTAATAAATAATCTGTCATGACTAATACACAATACAGTGCAATTTAGGTCTCTAATCCTTTTTTCAAGCCATCTAATTGAATCAATATCCAGATGATTTGTTGGTTCGTCGAGCAAAAGTAAGTCAGGATTTTTAATTAAAGAAGCAGCTAATGTTAATTTACGAAGCATTCCGCCAGAAAATGTTGAGACAAATTGATCTGGATTTAAGTCAAACTGTTCAAGATGAGTTTTAATTTGTGATTCTAATTGCCATAAGTTATTTTTTTTAATTTGGTTTTCAATTTCACTAATTTTAGATTCATTAGTACTTGCTTGATTTGTAATAAGTTCTTCATAAGTTGAAAGAATTGATCTTTCTTCAGTGAATAAATCATTGATATAGTCATATGCCGATTTTTGATATTTGGCGGGTAGGTCTTGGTTTAACAAGGAGATCTTTAGGGAAGGGGATATGATAATACTTCCACTATCAGGGGATATTAAACTATTGATCAGTTTAAATAAGGTAGATTTACCAGATCCATTTCTTCCAACAAGACATGCTTTTTCCCCCTTTTTTAGCGCAAAGGATGCATCTTTTAGAATAATTTTATTGCCATATGAAAAGCTAACTTCATCAAAAAAAGCAATATTATGACTAATATCCATAGGCTCTCATACTAAATAACTGCTACTTATAAATACTTTTTCATGTAATTTCTATTATTACTAAACAAATGCATGTAATTATTTGCATAAATGTTAATTTTTGACTGTAAATGCTTAGATCCAATCTAAAATTTACTTGCAGTTTAATATATAAGGATTAATTTAAAAGTACTGTTTAACAAAAAAAGGGGGATATACGATGAATATCGAAAAAGTCGTCTATCTAGTAGGTCTACTACTAGTAGTGTTAACAGGCGTAGGTGTTGCGATTCCTCAAGGGGAATTAGCAATTGTGATCTTAGGTGCAGTATCTGGCTACTTTGTGGCTGAATCTGATCGAAGAGCACTTCTAGTAACAGCTATAGGAATTAGTGTTGTTTCTGGAGGCCTTGGAGCTATACCTGCCGTTGGTTCTTATATTACTGGAATCGTGTCCAGTTTAGGTACCATGGTAAACGCTGGAGCAGTAGTTGCTGTTATTCTTAGCGTTGTAGATAAAGCAAAAGGTTAATTGCTGTAACATAATGGGGAGGGTTGCAATTGATTGCGACCCTTTCTTTTTTATGTATCATCTTGAGATTGATAGCAATTAAATAAATTTAACATAATATATATTATACGAACCTATGATTAGTTCTTTGAAAAGTCAAAAAATTACATTATTGATAATAACTTCTATCATATCTGGGCTTTTAAGTGCTCAATTCTCAACTTCACGTGACGAGATAGAAAGATCTTCTCGCTTAACATGGATGAGAACGAAATTAAATGCTCCAACGCCTGAAAACCCACAAATCCAGGTTTTTGTAGAATGCATAACAAATCAGTTAATTGCTGTACTCCCAGAAGAATATCAAAGTATGGATTGGGAGATACTCGTCTTTCAAGATGACTCCCCAAATGCGTTCGCATTGCTAGGAGGAAAAATTGGTGTCAATACAGGCATATTTCAAGTCGCAGAGACACCAGATGCTCTAGCTGCTGTAATTGGGCATGAAATTGCTCATCTAACAGAAGACCATGTTTTTGAGCGTGCTCAGCGTCATTTAGCGGGCGAAGCTATAAATATATTAGGATCTGCTGCTACTGGGCTTTATAACACCACTAGAACTGCAACAGCGCTTGCTTTTACCTTGCCATACAGCAGATTACAAGAAACTGAGGCAGATATAACAGGTTTAAGATATATGTCTGAAGCTGGTTTTGATCCAAGAAGTACCATAGATTTATGGAAAAATATGTCAGAATTACAAGGATCAAATAGGTCTGAAATGGCCTCTACACACCCTTCTGACTCTAGAAGGCTTGGGGATCTAGTTTTAAACATGACAGACTCTTTAATTGCGTATAATAGCGCTCCTACTCGAGCAAATAGCTGCCTTATAAATTAATTAGCTTTCTATAGTTCCCTAGCAAATCAATAAGAAAAAGTTCTTCGTTGATATTTTGTCTCTTCGATCTTGAATAAGAATTAATAGATTCTTCAATTGTTTTGCTTTGTTCTAATCTTTGATCGGTAACATCTTCATGTAACAGTGTATTTAATAGTTGCTTGTATATTTTATTGATTAGGACCTGACATAAATCATGAGATAGAACTTTATCAACAATTTTTAGAATATTTTTCTCCATTATTTTAATATCTAGCAAGATCATTTCTAAGATATCAAGTCTTTGTTCGCATTCTTCAATGCCTAATTGTGCAATATTTAGAAGGTTACTTTCGAAACAATCTAACAGATCAGAATTTATATTTAATAAATCTAAATCATTTTTTTGTATCTTATAAGAAATACATCTGCTGATAATTGTTGATGCTAGATAAGTATTTGAGTTTTGAAGTAAAAAGAAATAGGTATTATCAGTTGGTTCTTCAAGTGTTTTTAATAACGAATTTTGTGCTTCAATTGTGAGATTATCTATATAAGAAATTATAACCGCATGATTTTGAGAATTACTTTTTGTTAAAGCAATATCAAAGTTAAGCTTTCTAATTTGCTCAATAGATATTAGGTCTGATTTTTCACTTTCTGATTGAATATAAGTAATATTTGCAAAATTATATTTACAGTGATTAAAGGGATCTAGATTGGTAACAGTAATATCTTTAGATACATTGGGTTCGTTGTAATTTTGGCTTGCAATAAATTGTGCAATTGCAAATGCAAGATTATTTTTCCCCCCACCCCTTGCTGATGTTATTAAATTTGCATGATGAAGTTTGTTATCTTTAAAAGCTTTGATGAGGGAATCAAAGGTTTTTTCATTAGATTTTAATAAATTAAAGTTCACTGTTTAAATTAATGACTCCAGATATGAATTGATTTCAGCATTAACATTTTCAATTGATTGGGATGCATTAATAATTTTTATTCGTTCCTTATTAGCATTTGCTAACTTTAAGTATCCTTCTCTGATTTTATGATAAAAAGAGTCATCCTCTCTTTCAAAGTAATCTAATGTGCGATCTTTCATGCGCTCTCTCGATAAGTCAATTTCGCTATCAAGTAAAAATGTCATATGTGGTTTAAAATCATTAATGATTGTTTTTTCTAATGTTTCTATAACTGCTATATTTAACCCTTTTGCATAACCTTGATAAGCATATGTTGCATCCGTGAATCTATCAGAAACTACCCAAATACCATTTTCAATTGATGGCCGTATAATGTGATCAACATGATATGCTCTTGCTGCAAACATTAAAGAAGCTTCGGTAGTAAGGTCTAATTGGTCATGCTCTCCATATAAAATCCAATTTCTTATCATTTCACCTATTTCAGTACCACCAGGCTCTCTGGTTAATTTAACTTGCAGTCCCTTTTCCTGAAGAAATTCATAAATCAGAGAAATTTGTGTTGATTTTCCAACCCCATCTCCGCCTTCAACAGTTATAAATTTTCCGTTAGTCATTAGCTATTCTGTTTCTATAAATTTCTACTGCCCTATTATGATCATCATTATTGCTGGTAAAAATATGCCTTCCATCATTTAAGCCAGTAGCAACAAAATATAAATAGTCAGATTCATCAGGGTTTAAAGCTGCATGAATTGAAGTTTCTGAAGGTAAGCATATTGGGGTCGGTGGAAGTCCATTAATGACATAAGTATTAAATTCATTATTATTAATTAAATCATCATAGGTTAATTGTTCAGTAAAACTCTTATTAATGCCGTAATAGACTGTAGGATCCATTTGTAATTTCATGCCTAAATTTAATCTTCTATGAATTACACCAGAAATAATCCGTTTTTCGTCTTCTACACCTGCCTCTTTCTCTATTATTGATGCAATGATTAATGCTTCATAGGGAGTTTCAATCGATAAGTTATTAGCTCTATTTTCCCATTGTAGTGATAATTTATTTGCCATGATCTCATTGGACTGCAAGAGAATTTCCAAAGCAGGCGTATTTTTCGCATAAAAAAAAGTTTCTGGGAAAAATACTCCCTCTAAAGACTCAGTCTCTAAGTCTTGATTGATTTCATTTTTAATTGCTTCAAGGCTCAAATTTTCTCTATTTAATAGATCATTTTCGTTAATAGATGTTAATAGTTCATTAAAAGTTGATCCTTCTTGAATTCGGAATCTATACAGGTGCTGATTAGAGCTTACAAAATCATTCAGTATGCTAATAATAGAGCTGGTGGTCTCAACTGAATAGCTACCTGCCTTAATGTATTGAGCGATATTAAGAAATCTGGCGGTTAATATAAAAGGAAGCTTATACCTTACTATCTCATTTTCAATTAGTTCATCTGCAATTGAATAGATATTATCACCAAGGTCAATCTCAATAATCATTGATTGACTCACATTTAGTGGCTTATTTAAATAAATATAAGCAACAAGGCCTGAAGTGATTAGTATTCCAGATAAGATGGTAATTATTGTGATCAGTAAGGTCTTGGGCATTTTACCCATTATAACCAACTTAATAGGTATTGATTTATTTCATCAGTTTCTATTAAGAAGGTGTCATGACCATGGCTAAAATCCATAATTTTTAGCTCTGCTCTAGGTATATGATTTGCTAAGAATTCTTGCTCTTCCGGGGGATATAAAATATCTGATTTTATACCTATGACCAAAGCATCTTGAGTGAAGTTTTTCAGCACCGCAGCACAATTATTAGTTCCATGGGATAAATCATGAGTATCCATTGAGTCTAATAACGCAAGATAACAATTAGCATCAAATCTATCATTAAAAATATCATGATGATGCATCAGATAAGATGAAACATCATAAATATCGCCAGTTTTATTTCTTTTAAATCTATCTTGAAAGGAGCTTTGTGATCGGTATGAAATAAGTGCTGTTTGCCTTGCTAAACCAAGACCGTCGTTTGGAGGGTTATCATCAGAGTAGAAACCATTA